>JAGPBO010000207.1 GCA_018063305.1 Cyclobacteriaceae bacterium | reverse complement strand
TCATCGATGTATTTGCCACCTGCGAGAGCCGCATCCATGCCATCGTCACTTTCCTGGCGCTCCTCGAAATGATCAATAATCAGGTAGTTCGCATCCTTTCGGGTGAGGGGATCAACAATTTCTGGATCGAGCCTCATCTGGTGGAGGAAACTGTCGCTGAGGAGGAAGAATAAGTTTGCATACAAGTGAGCCTATCTTCGTAACCTACCTCTCTTTAATGTTTACCTAACTTTATTGGTAAAAACCTCACTTGCAACGAAATCAGGTTCACTGCATATTTTAGGCCTTATTCTAATTGAAGAAAAGCAGAATTCGAGACAGAGATAAGGTATTCAGGCTTCCCTAATTTGAATAATTCTGTTTCAAAAGCCGACGAAATTTAATTAAATATCTGATATTCCGCCAATTACGTCATACAATATTATTACAGATATTCTTTTCACAACATTTATGTTGTGTACTATTGCTTTTTAGGACAATCTCCCTTATATTTGTCCAATGAAATCAATATTTGTTACTTTTTCACAACATATATGTTTTGAATATGTTTCAATATCAACAAAACGGGAATCTTATCCCAGGAATAATCCCAGCGTCCTGGAACGAATTCGTTGGTGAATTTGGCTTCAATCCGACACGTCAAAATTTGCTTCAAGGGCTGGAACTCGCAATCACCCATCTAAAAGAAACAGGATGCTCTAGGATTTTCATCGATGGCAGTTTTGTTACTAAAAAAACATATCCTGGCGATTATGATTCTTGCTGGGATATTCAAGGAGTTGACTTAAACTCACTTTCGATTAAATACCCTGTCTTACTGGATCTCTCAAACAAACGAGCAAATCAAAAACTAAAATATAAAGGTGAATTGTTTCCAACTCTTGAAATGCTTGACTTCTTTCAAAAGGATAGGGATGGATCACCGAAAGGAATTGTTCAATTAAACTTTTAAACTTCCTAACCATGATAAAAAATGATAAACAACTCGCAATCACTAAGCGATTAATTAATGAGTTCGATATTCGACTTGACCTTTTAAAAAGTAAATTAATTTCATTTCCTGATTCCAATGAAATTAAATTGGGGATAGCTTCAATTCAAAGTCAGTTAGATTCCCTCAATTTAGAAGTTCTGGAATATGAAAGATTAAAAAGTGGATCCATAAATTTCTATATTTTAGATTCACTTCTTGACATTGACAAAATATTAATTTGTGCTAGAATCGCCAAAGGGTGGACTCAGGCCAAATTAGGCAATAAATTAAATCTAAATGAACAACAAATCCAAAGATATGAGAGTGATAATTATTCATCTGCGAGCCTTAAAAGGATTCAGGAGGTAATAATTGCGTTAGAGATTGATAAAAATCCAATTAGAGTTAAATTAAATGAAAAAACTCAAATAATATCATCTCCAACTATGCTTACGAAAATTAACGATGCATATTCAAAACTATCTGAAAGAAGAAGTTTAATAAATATATAACTATGAAAACCATCACATTCTATTCCTATAAAGGAGGCGTTGGGAGATCTCTTGCATTAGCAAATATAGCTACAAGACTCGCTGAATTTGACAAAAAAGTTTGTCTTGTAGATTTCGACCTTGAAGCACCTGGACTCCATTATAAATTCTCCTCACACAACCTATCTAAAAGGATTAAAAAAGGTGTTGTGGAATATTTATATGATTATACAACCACTGGATATATACCGGAAACATTAAAAGATTACTATTGTAATTTTATAGATAATAATTCTAAAAAAAGAATATTTCTTATGCCAGCAGGCAATACAGAATCACCTGACTATTGGAAAAAACTATTATCCATTGATTGGAATGATTTAATGTATTCCGACCCAGCCGGCATTTCATTGTTCCTAAATTTAAAAGAGCAAATAAAAACTGAAATTAAACCAGATTTTTTACTTATTGATTCCAGAACAGGGATTTCAGAAATGTCTGGCATTACTATTTCTCTTTTAGCAGATGAAATTGTAATAGTTGCAGCAAATAATCGAGAAAATCTGGATGGTGTTAGAAAAATAATACGAAGCATTTCAGACCCAAAAAATGCTTTAATTAATTCAACCCCCAAAATAACATTTGTTCTAAGCAGAGTCCCCTTTACTGATAAAGCAGAAGACAAAACGAAAGAATTGAACCTTATTTTAAAACTTAAAAGGGAATTTAGCGGTTTGCTACAAGAAATTAATGTCATTCATTCTGATAGAGAATTAGAGGAAGATGAACAATTAAAAATCGGCTATGTCAAGGACGAATCTGTTGCTCAAGTTTCAAGAGATTATTTAAATCTATTTGAAAAATTAACATTCAATGATTTGTCCCAAGAAGAGATTTTTAGATTCAAAAATATAAAAGAATCTGAAAAACTATTCCAACGATCACTTACTGAAGATAATTTTGTGAAAAAATTGGATTATATTAATAAGGCAATAGAGTTAAATCCATCCAATATAGACTTTTCATTGTTTAGAGCAGAAATATATTATTTTCTTAATGAATATGAGCAAGCAATCCAAGAAAGTAGTCGAATTTTAAAAGATGTTATATTTTCATCTAGGGCTATTCAAGTGAAAGGAAATTCATTTATTCGTCTCAGAAAATACAAAGAGGCCAAAGATTTTTTTTCAGAGGTAATAGAAATGGTCGATGATTATGATTATGCAATATTAGGGCTGGCACACACCTTAACTATACTCAAAGAATTCGAAGCCGCTATAAAATTATACAATTCACTTATTGCGAACGAACCTGAAAACCCAAGAGCATATAATGGGAGAGCAAATGTTTACAGATTAATGAACGATTTTGATCAAGCCCTCTTGGATGTATATAAAGCATTAGAATTGGATCCAAATTATGGTACTGCATTTGCTACCTTAGCTGAAATAAATGCACATAAAAATAACTTAAATGAATTCTATCTAAATTTTGAAAATGCAATTAGATTAAATAAAGAATCAATTGAATACTCACTCAAAGAAGAAGATGTGTATAAGCCATTTTTTAAAGATGATAGGTTTTTAAAAATAATTGACAAATACAACTTAAGTGTCGAATAGTTATTCTTTAATTTTCGCACTTATTGGCTTGAACTCTATTTTCAATATGGATCAGAGTTTATAATAATCAACGGTCATTATGACGTGTATTTATTAAAATTAGTCCTCTAGCAACTCTTACCTCGCTTCATTTTAATTATGTAAAATAAAAAGCAAAGTTGTTTCTTGGATTTTCTTTTTCACTAGGATGCTCTTTCAAGGGCTTTATCCTCCTTGACAGTTTCCTAGCACCTTTATAAAAGATCAAACTCTGAAAAGTATTACTGGATATAAAGATTGTCTTGAAGAAAAACAAAAAATTGTGTATTCTTCTAATCAGATTGTCACTTAAAAGGTTTTGGGTGCTTCACCAGGTAGAATTCGAACTAACTAGTTCGAAGTTATACTGAAGTAAAATTGGTACCAACTAATTTTACCAACAGATTCCTACTGCTTTGGCAAAAGGGATCTTTGGATTTTTACAAAAATCATTGAAAATGCCATTGTTTTCTTAGGGATATATTCCTATCTTTGCGCCACATTTTAACCCTCTTTTGGACTATAACTACTAGTATATCAATCTATTATGAACGTCGGTACCATCAAACAAATCATCGGCCCTGTAGTGGACGTAAGTTTTACAGGTGAAAACAGCCAGATCCCGGATATCCTCAATGCGTTGGAAATCACCCGCCCATCAGGTGAAAAAGTAATCCTGGAAGTACAGCAACACCTCGGCGAAGACAGCATCCGCGCCGTCGCCATGGACAGTACTGACGGCCTCATGAGAGGGATGGACGTAGTCGACACCGGCAAAAACATCACCATGCCTGTCGGCGAACAAATCAAAGGACGCCTTTTTAACGTCGTCGGTGAAGCTATCGACGGTATCGGCCCGGTCGTGAAAGATGACCGCTCCTACCCTATCCACCGTAAACCACCTACCTACGAAGAGTTGTCTACAAGCAAGGACATCCTTTACACCGGTATTAAAGTAATCGACCTTATCGAGCCATACTCCAAGGGAGGAAAGATCGGATTGTTCGGAGGAGCCGGTGTAGGCAAGACCGTATTGATCATGGAGTTGATCAATAACATTGCTAAAGGCTACGCAGGTATCTCCGTATTCGCAGGTGTAGGTGAGCGTACCCGTGAAGGAAACGATCTTCTCCGTGAGATGATCGAATCAGGCGTTATCAAATATGGCGAGAAGTTCAAGCACAGCATGGAAGCAGGAGGCTGGGACCTTTCTGTAGTAGATAAAACAGAACTTGCCAAATCACAAGCTACTCTCGTATTTGGTCAGATGAACGAACCACCGGGATCACGTGCACGTGTTGCGCTCTCCGGTCTTACTGTTGCAGAATATTATCGTGACGGTGACCTCAGCGATCCTGCAGGAGGCCGCGATATCCTTTTCTTTATTGACAATATCTTCCGTTTTACACAAGCCGGATCTGAAGTATCAGCTCTTCTCGGACGTATGCCATCAGCCGTAGGTTACCAGCCTACGCTTGCTACAGAGATGGGTATAATGCAAGAGCGTATCACCTCTACAAAGAGAGGATCAATCACCTCTGTACAGGCCGTTTACGTACCTGCGGATGACTTGACTGACCCTGCTCCTGCTACAACTTTTGCTCACCTTGATGCGACTACGGTATTGAGTCGTAAGATTGCAGCCCTCGGTATTTATCCAGCTGTGGATCCACTTGATAGTACCTCACGGATCCTCGATCCACTGGTGATCGGTGATGATCATTACAATACTGCGATGGCCGTTAAGAATATTCTTCAGCGTTACAATGAGCTCCAGGACATCATCGCTATCCTCGGTCTTGAAGAATTATCTGAAGAAGATAGAATCGTCGTTCACCGCGCACGTCGTGTACAACGTTTCTTATCTCAGCCATTCCACGTAGCTGAGCAGTTTACAGGTAAGCCAGGTGCTCTCGTGCCTATCGAAGAAACCATCCGCGGATTTAAGATGATCCTCAGCGGTGAAGTAGATCAGTATCCAGAGGCAGCTTTCAACCTCAAAGGCTCTATCGACGAAGTGATCGAAGAAGGAAATAAAATGTTGGCTGAGTCCGGTAACTAATTCAATTCGAAACCATGAACCTCGTCATCCTCACTCCGGATAAAGAACTGTTCCAGGGCAAAGTCACTTCCGTGAACGTCCCCGCCATCGGTGGCCGTTTCGAAGTCCTCAATGGTCACGCACCGATCGTGGCCGCCCTCGGAAATGGTGAAGTGCGCTATCAACTTGCAAAAGGTGAAAAACGCTCCATCAAGATCGAACAAGGATTTATCGAAGTACTTCGTAATGAAGTATCACTTCTCGTTTCCGGTGTAGAAGAGTAATATAGACTTCAACTATATATTTAGGTCCCCTTTAGGGGATTTAGGGGTAAAAGAAAAGAAAGCCTCGTGTTTCCACACGGGGCTTTCTTTTAAAAATTCTGTCGTCTAAATGTTTCGCACTGAGTACACGGAGAGCACGGAGAATTAAAAACTCATGTTATATCAAGAAAATCCGTCGCCAGACAGTCCCCTTGCTCCCTGCCCCTTGCTCTTTGCTATTCCGTCTCCAGACAAATCCTCACAACTCACAACTCACAATTCACAACTCACTCAACAATTTTCCCGTCAGGAAAATTGAGTTTGAATCCAACCGAGTGCACATTCTCAATAGTGATATCAGGATCTTCATTGAGATACTTTCGTAGCCTGCTGATGAACACGTCGAGACTCCTACCGTAGAAATAATCATCCTTGCCCCAGATATCTTCGAGAATATCGGATCTGCGGATCACCTGGTTAGGACGCGCTGCGAGATAATACAGGATGTCCGCTTCTCTTTGTGTAAGTCCTTTGGATGTCCCATTGATGGAGAGATCCAAGTTAGCATAATCAAAGTTGTATTTGCCGATAACAATAGCCTCTTTGGGAGCTTCTTCGATGATCTTTCGTCTGCGCAGGAATACATCGATACGCATCTTCAATTCTTCAAAGCTGTAAGGCTTGGTGACATAATCATCACCACCGAGTAAAAACCCTTCCATCTTATCTTCAACCATGGACTTGGCGGTCAGGAATATGATCGGGACATGTTTGCTGACAGCCCTGATCTTCTTTGCCAATTCAAACCCATCCATCTGCGGAAGCATGACATCGAGAAGACACAAATCAAACTCTCCTTTTTTAAAGATGCTCCACGCATCTTTACCGTTGGCACTATGGGTCACATCGTATGACTCCATTTCGAGTTGGTCTTTCGTGATGAAACTTAATGAATCGTCATCTTCTACATACAGGATTTTTGCCTTCATTATGCTATAGTTGGTATATGAAATGTAAACGTACTTCCTTTGCCCAGTTCACTCTGCACATCGATATCGCCTTTGTGCATCTGCAGGATTTTCTTGACATAATGCAA
>JAGPBO010000206.1 GCA_018063305.1 Cyclobacteriaceae bacterium | reverse complement strand
TCTCTTAAACCCGGCAGTAAGGAAGACCAAAATAAAAAGCTAAGGGGTGTGATCAAAAAAGCCGACACTGAAGTTATAGCGGTAAGGGTTACCGATAAAGCCACATTTCCTCTCGCTATCAATGAAAAGAAATTTGAAACATTTCCACCCGGACAAGCCGCCACTAAAATCATCCCCAATGCAATTCCCTGCGGAGGCGACCAGATTAGTATTAGGATGATAGTTAAAGCAGGCAACAAAACATATTGCGATAACAATCCTGTGACCAACGCTTTTTTTTGATACCGGAGTTGGTAGAAGTGATCGGGTTTTATAGATAATGCGACCCCAAACATGATAAAGCCCAAACACGCATTTAGAGCAAGTAATACGGCTGGCGAAAAGTGAAGTTCCTTTATCAATTTGATTTTAGTTGCTGCAAGATAATTGCAATGAATTAGTGTCCATAACTAAATATTGCACTTCAACTTTTATTTAATAAAACAGGATCTTGATCATAAAAATGGAACTGCCTGACGAAACCGTTCCATTTTTAATGCTAGTGCCTTACTCGTTATGCTCTCTGAGATTTGTAATCCGCAAGTAAATTAAGTTGGATTTAGCTTTTAAAACCACTTTCCTTACTTTAAAAAAGTGATGATCTAGAATACTTACTTATAAAGGCTTGACCTTTCTCCTAAGTCTTAAAGCTTAAATGTCTTCCACTTGGCGAGCATCTCCTGTGTGCGTTCATTCAACTTGTTTACAGCTTCAATAGCTTGCGAGGTTGGCGTTTCATCAGCCCCTTGTATTACAACCAACATGTGAAGCAACTTATCTTGCAAACTAACCAAAGTCTCATTCTCCAATGTACTTTCAGCGATGCTTCCGTATAAGGCATCCGGATTATCAGGCAATCCATTACCTCGGAAAGCCTGAACCAACTCTTTCTTTCCTTTAGGCCATTTCATTTTCGGATCAGCAAGTTTGGCGTCAATAAGATCACGAAGATCTTGAATTTGATTATATGCTTTATAGCAGATTAAAGAATTACTGGTTTGAAGTTGCAAATCACTTGCACGGATGTTAACCCGAGGGTCGAGCCGAACATTAATTTTATTTTCCTGAACAACGCCATCTGTCCAAAGTCTAACTGTATAGGTTCCCGGATGAACGTACGGACCCATCGGGCCACTAGCTGAATTCATATAAACTGCTGCGATTGAATATTGACGTTGCGCTCCCTTAGGTGCTGCATAGCGTAAATCCCAAACTAACCGGTGATGACCCGCATTTGCTGAAAGTATTTTAGAAGGCCGTTCCCAATACCTTGGATAAGCCATAGTAAGGGAATCTATAACTTCCGGTTTGTCCAAGCTGGAAAAAGATTTTATGATTTCACCTTGACTACCTACTATCTCAACCCGCACTTCTTTTGCTTGCTGACTTAAATAATAATCCAACGTAGCTCCATCGGGTGGGTTTTTTCCTGCAGGTTCTTCGGGGGGCAAGGGTGTATCCGCAAACATATTGTGTCTAACTCGGGTAGCTTGCGCGGGCGGAAACAAAAATGATTTATTCTTATCTAGCTTGGCTAGACTCCTTAGCGGACTGATATTATCTAAAATCCAAATTGAACGACCATGCGTTCCTACAACCAAATCATCATCATGAATAACCAAATCACGCGCTGATGAGCCGGGCATATTCATTCTAAGAGCTTGCCAGTTTTCGCCATCATCCACAGAGAAAAAGACTTCGCGCTCGGAACCGGCAAAAAGTAAGCCGGGTTGCTTAGGATCTTCCCGAACAACATTGATGGGTGAAATTGGATTCAATCCTTTCACAACTTCTTTCCACGTTACGCCACCATCATGCGTTCTGAAAATGTGTGGCTTCATGTCATCCTTGCGGATAGCATTAACGGCAACATAAATTGTATTCGCATCAAAGTGTCCACCGTCTAATTGTGAAACTTTATCCCAGGATGATAAAGATGGTGGTGTTACATCTTTCCAGGTTTTGCCCCCATCGGCAGTGCGATGAACAAGGCCATCATCGGTACCGGCCCAAATAGTATTTTTATCTTTTACCGATCCCGCCACAGCGTAGATCACCGCTCGGGGCCGCATGGTTTTCATTTCTTCCGTTTTAAAATCGCCAACACTTGCCGGGATTTCATTTTGTTTACGTGTTAAATCTGGACTGATAACTTCCCATTGCTGGCCGCCCGTGGTAGTCTTCCACAAAACATTGGTTCCTAAAAGCAATACATCCGGATCAGCAGGATGAAAAACCAATGGCGATGTTCTTACCGTACGATATTGACCCGAGCGAATTGCTTCCGGAGCAACATTTTGAGTTTGCCCAGTCTTCTTATTAAAGCGAGTTACGCGGCCACCATAAATTATATCTGGGTTTTTAGGATCGGGCGCTACGTAGGCATACTCATCTGCACCAACGCCCATCCAATCCCGAAAGGAAATCTGACCGCCATTGCCACGGCTGGCTGTGCCAATTGCTCCACTCTCCTGCTGACCACCATACACCCAATATGGAAATTGATTGTCGGTAGCAACATGGTACAACTGAGCTGTTGGCTGATTGTACCACGAGCTCCAGGTGCGGCCGGCATTCACAGTCACGATCGCCCCTTGATCAGCAGCGAATAACATGATGTCTGGTTGCAAAGGGTTTATCCAGATGCGATGGTAATCATCACCACCCGGGGCACCTTTGAACGCTGTCCAGGTATAGCCGCCATCATTCGAACGATATGAAGCAACGTTAGCTGAATAAACGACATCAGGATTTTTTGGATGCACTTTAATTTCTGCAAAGTCGCTACCACGACCATAGATTCTTCGATCGGTGGTAGTGATTTTCCAACTTTCGCCTCCATCATCACTGCGATAAACTCCCGCATTGGCACGAGCATCTACAGTCGCATACATTCTTTTAGGATTACTTAGCGAAATCCCAAAACCAATTCTACCCAGTCCTTGTTGAGCACCAGGCAAACCTTGCGTTAGTGCTTTCCAGGTGTTGCCACCATCAGTGGATTTATAAAGTCCGCTATTAGATCCTGAGAAAGATGCATTCTCCCACGGCCCCTCCTGATGCTCCCATAAGTCGGCATAAATTATTTCGGGATTGGTTGGATCAAACTCCACTTGTATGGCACCTGTGTTATGATTTTTATATAAAACTTTCTCCCACGATTTTCCACCATCCTTCGTACGAAATACACCACGCTCATCGTTGGCTCCGTAGGGATGCCCTAACCCCGCCACGATAACTATATCCGGATTAGTTGGATGGACAATCAATCGACCCACTTGTTGCACATCACGTAACCCAATGTGTTTCCAGGTTTTTCCACCATCAATTGATTTATAGATTCCATCACCTACCCCTAAGTCGGGTCGATGCAACCCTTCGCCACTACCCACATAAATAATATTTGGATTGGAGGGCGATACGGCCAAATCCCCTACCGATCCTGTTGGCTCCGAATCGAAAATTGGATTCCAGGTTCTACCGTAATCATCCGTTTTCCAAACACCACCGTTGTTCACACCCATGTAAAACACATTGGGTAGTGTGGGCACACCTACGGCTGCTACGGTGCGGCCTGCTCTAAAAGGTCCAATCATTCGATACTCCAGATCTTGATAAAGATCTGGGGTAATGGGTTGGGCAGTTGCGACAAATGAAATGAAGGATAATAAAATAAGAAGTCGGATCATGGTTTTATAGATTTAAAATTCTTAGATGCTGGATACTAGTGACTGGACGTACTGTACATGACTACAAGTTGACATATTACTTCAATATTAATAATACTACTATCGACTATGGACTAAATACTATGGACTCTCTGTTATTTACTTTTCTTAGGTTCACTCAACACAAACATACGCATACGAATATTGGTATCAGGGCGATCGGATTGATTCGTTTTTGTTGCTGCAATTTTATCTAAAACATCAAACCCAATTTCAAGTTCGCCATACACCGTATAGCCGCCATCCAAATGAGGCGTGCCACCTACGGTTGTATAGATTTTCTTCTGCTCATCATTGAGCGTTAGATCTTTATATTCAGGTGTTAATCTCCGTTTTATAATAGCGCTATCCAATTGCGAGGCTCGCCAGGATGGTCTTTGTACAATATAAAATTGACTGTTGCTGCTTGCCTTTTCGGGATTATTGTCACGTGCAGCTCCTAGTGCACCTCGTTTGTGATAGATCCCTTTATCTGTTCGAATCTCAGCAGGAATTCTATCACCTGGTGCATCGCCACTTCCTAATTGCTGGGCTGCTAAAGCGCTCTTACTGGTGGGGTCGCCCCCTTGAATCATAAAGTTATTTATTACCCGATGGAATAATAAGGAATCGTAAAATCCGGCTTTTACCTTGGCTACAAAGTTATCGCGGTGAAGCGGAGTTTCATTGTACAACTTCACAACCATATCACCATCCGTTGTGATTATTAGAATATGATAGCGGCCATCCTTTTCATCAATTTGCTTACGGTATTTATTAATAGCCGTTGATTCTTCGTTGGTCAGCTTCCGAAATGTTTTTGAAGAGCTACATTCCAATAAAAAGAACGCTAGAGTTGAAAGCAAGAATAACCGGCTGATCATAAAAATAAATTAATGCTCTAAGATATTAAAACGAGTGAGACTATTAAGAAAAATTATTGATTCGGTTCTCGATGGGTATAGTCGCTAATTTTTAGGAATACGCCTTGCTTAGTTGATCACTAAAGCTAAAGCTTTTAAGACTGAATATACTCCATAAATTTCTGCTGGGGTTGAAAGATAGCGCTTAAATTAGAGGACACAGTGTGGCTCTATTCCGAGAAGAAGTTGCAAAAGGTACTTTGTAGGCACTACGGACAATATGGACTATGCAAGAAATGATGGCCTTGAGCAAGGGCGTTGCCACCCTTAACCCTGAGGCAATCAAATAGTTTTTCTAAATGGAAATTAAATTCCTTTGGGTTAACTTCTCGCTCTTAACTATTAAATTAAGACCAATTCGTTGGATTGATATTTTTTGCTGCACGTAGTATATCAATGCGGCTAACCTGCCCGATCAACACGCCATTTTCTACCACTGGCATCCTGCGAATTGGTGAATTAAGAAATTCAGTGGCAGCATCCACCACCGTATTTCCCGGAGACATGGTTTTAACATCGCGCGTCATATAATCAGAAACAACAGGATCGCTATGGGGTAAATTGTGATACGCCTGATCAACGATTAGCTTAAGACAGTCGCGCTCTGAGATAATACCAATTAACTTTTTGTTTTCATCTAAAACTGGAGCACCCGAAATTCTCTTTTCAATCATGATGTCAATTACCTCATTGATCAATTGATCGGGTCTTACGGTTACCAGATTGTGCAGTTGAACCATGTATTTCACAATGGTTTCATACTTGGGCTGACCAGCTTTCAACTCTTCTTTGCTCTTGATGTCGGGTTTAAAATTCATGGTTTGAAGGGTTTAGTGAAAACTAATATAGGAAATTCTTAGAAAAATATAAAGATTTAAATACCAGCATGTAGGGATTTGCGTCAGAATCTTCATTCTTGATCCAATTAAATAGATTAGGTTTTTATTAGAGCCGGCTAATTATGGACTCACCCATGTAGGTTATTGATTCTTCTGACACGGAAGGTGGAAAAGTAGAAGCTGAGATTAAATCGTTATTTTTATAACGTACCATTTTTTATCCGACTATGCTAGACTCCGATCTTGTAAGGGCTAATCCTAAGTTATTAGTTTTTATCCCTATACTCTATACCGTATGGTCTGATGCTATACTTACACCCAGTGAGGTTTCAACTCTTGAGGGGTTGATAAACAGTCAACAATGGTTAACCGATCCTGAAAAGAAATTGTTGCTAACCAAACTTAATCCTGCCACACCGCCCACTGCAGATGAACTGATAAGTTGGCGCACAGCTATCTCGCAGGTAGCCGATTCGAAGCATACCAATGATACACTAGTCAATCTAGGTATACGCATGGCCAGTTTAAAAGGTGACGGAACGATCAGTGAAATTCTAATTAAGGCACAGCCGTCTCTTTCCAAAATTGAAGCTACGCTTGGCCTGATCAGTCGCGAAGCTGTCTTTAATTTTCAATCGGGTCGGAAGACAATTACTTCTGAACAGATTACTCATGAAAACTTTGATGTTCAGGAGTTAACTAAACTGTTGGATGGCGAACACGCCACTCTCATCCGTAAAGTAAAAACTCTTATATCAGACCCTGAATTTAGTTATGTAGATCCGGGCGATCTTGACTTGTATAGAAAACGCGTATTGCAATGGTGTAAGTTTCTTGCCGAGCAGGGATTCGGTTCCATGGCCTATCCCAAAGAGTACGGAGGGCAGAATGATATGGCCGCTTACTTTGCTATTATGGAAACACTAAGCTATCATGATCTTAGTATGGTTATTAAGTTTGGCGTGCAGTTTGGGCTCTGGGGCATGAGCGTATCTCTTCTGGGTACC
>JAGPBO010000030.1 GCA_018063305.1 Cyclobacteriaceae bacterium | reverse complement strand
AAAATTTTTGATAGACCCGCTTAGGTTGAGAACCAACCTGCACCCTTACCGATACTCTTTTACAATTGAATGAACATTGAATTGTATTCATGGAATGGAAATTTCAGTTTATTGAAACTACCCCACCGAACCAACAACGCTGTTTTTTTTGCTATGCTATAATAAATGTAATCAATTGAAATGATACTTGGAGTATCGCCAGATTAAAAATAAATATGATTGAAATACAATCGGTGCCAGAAACCGTTCATTGATTATGATCAATTCTGGTAATAGATAAATGGCCTGTATTAAATCGAAGTAAGAAATCGCCTTATCTCTATAAGCGAATGGGTATATATTTTGGAGTCCGGCCGTAAAACACCTTCTTCAAGAAGATGATCGATCCGCACTCTGCCATCAGCATGAATGATTCGCTGATCGTCCAGAATAATACCTGCATGAAGGTTGTTGTTTAAAGTACTCTTGAAAAAAGCAACATCAGCGGGTTGTGCTTCTTCTATTCCAACAATCTTTTTGCCTTCTAAAATTTGTCTATCAAGGGTTCTGGGCAATCTATAACCGGAAATTTTAAAAACCATTTGTATAAAGCCGGCCGCATCCACACCAAAAGGGCTTTTGCCACCAGCCAGATAGGGAGCGTTTAAATACTTAATAGCAATTGATTTTAAGAACTCGGCTTCCCGCTTTTGCCCCAAACTTTTGGACTCGCCATTAAAAGCGAATTGTTCTTCCAGTTTAAATAGTTCGGAGTTAGAAATCGGAACAATGCTTCCTATTAAAATAGTGACCGGACTTTTCTTAAAAAGAAGGCCACACGTTATATCAGTCGTAATCTTAAAATTAGCATTATTGATCTGCTCAAAGTATTCGTACGTAATACCATGATGTTGCTCTGCATCAATCCACCCTTCCGAGCCATCGAAATGAATTCTTATGTAAATCCAGTTTTTACTATCCGGAGCGTTAACCACTTCGTAATGATCTCCAAATAATAATTGAGTTACCAAGGGAGCATGCTCTTGCGGAGCTTGACGAACTGATACCAATGACAACCTACAAACTCCGTAACCTAAAACTTCCATGTAAATACAATTATCCGATTTTAATTCTGCTTAGTTCACGTTTTATATCGCGCTCTTTTATGCCTTCCCGCTTATCATGAGTTTTTTTTCCGCGAGCCACGGCAATCTCTAATTTAGCTAAACCCCTATCATTAATAAATATCTTAATCGGAATCAAGGCCAGGCCCTTCTCTTCAATTTTTGATTCCAGCTTTTTCAATTCCGATTTCTTCATCAAAAGTTTTCGCTCACGTCCTGCCTCATGGTTATAATGCGTGCCTTGCGCATACGGAGTTATATTTATTCCTTTCGCAAAAATCTCTCCATTGCTAAAGTAACAATAGCCATCCTGAAGATTTACTTTGCCTTCCCGAATCGACTTGATCTCCGTACCCCGCAACATAATTCCGGCAATATATTTATCAAGAAGCTCGTATTGAAACGTGGCTTGCCGGTTGCGAATACTTATTGTATCTGAAAATCGCTTCTCTGCCATAATTAAATTCTACCGTAAATTAAATAGGGTTTGCAGTCGCTCTAACTTAAGCATCTTCTGCCCTGTTTTACCCGTAGCAATCAACCGTTTTCCGCAAACGGCTTCCATGCTACAAATCAATTCATTGCTCTTCACTTCTTCAATGGTTGCCGTTATAACTACTTCCTCCCCTTCCCGCGCGGGGCTTTTATGCTCAATGCTCAAAAATGTACCCACGCCTTCTTCATCCGCCTCCTTCATCTCCAAAAAAAACAATCTCGATGACCATTCGAAATCGCGCGCCAGCGCAAAGGTAGAATAAACCCGATGTAAAACCTCTCCATGAAAAGCAGCCACATCAGTAGATTCTACCTTTTTGTGATATACTTTCTGATCCCCTGGTTTAAAAATGAGTTTCATTTAATCTCCTATTTGCAGATTTGCAAGAGGTGCAACATCCAATGTGCTAAATTCATTCTGAAGAAATTTGTAATGAGCCGCTATGGCAATCATAGCCGCATTATCGGTGCAGTATTGAAACGCTGGGATGTAAGAAGTCCACCCATATTTTTCCGCATGTTCGCTTACTGATTTTCTGAGTTCGGAATTTGCCGCAACGCCACCCGCAATGGCAACTTGTTTAATACCCGTTTGGTCGCATGCCTGTTTTAATTTTTTCATCAACATAGAAATTAAATGCTTTTGCAAGCTGGCACAAATATCATTTCGATGCTCTTCCGCAAAGTTCGGGTTTAACTTACTATTGTCTCTCAGGAAATAAAGAAAGGCAGTTTTAATTCCACTGAACGAAAAATCAAGACCCGGCACAGAGGTGTGTGGAAATTGAAAAGCCTTAGGATCACCCAATTGCGCATACTGATCAATTAACGGTCCGCCCGGATAAGGGAAGCCCATCATTTTAGCGGCTTTGTCAAAAGCTTCACCAACGGCATCATCGCGTGTCTCTCCCAGTACTTCCATACTAAGATGATCTTTGACATGAATAAGTTGCGTGTGGCCTCCACTCACGGTTAAGCACAGAAAAGGAAAGGAAGGCTTCCTTTCGCCAATAAAATGGGCTAATACATGCGCCTCCATATGGTTCACCTCAATAAGTGGTATACCTAAGGCAACGGCCATTCCTTTTGCAAAAGATACGCCTACCAACAAGGAACCCAGCAAGCCAGGCCCACGCGTAAAGGCGATAGCAGTTAAATCATTTGGCATAATACCTGCGGACACCATAGCTTCGTTAACAACCTGTAGAATTTGTTTTTGATGAGCCCGTGAAGCCAGCTCAGGAACAACCCCACCATATTTATGGTGCACTGTTTGTGAGGCAATTACATTATTAAGTACCTTGCCATCTTCAATAACCGAAGCAGAAGTTTCATCACAGGAGGACTCGATGGCAAGAATTACAGGATGCATTTTTAGCAAATGAAACTGCAAGTTATCAAAATTCGCGTTTTAAACTGGATCAAAAAGATTCTGTTATATGGAGCCTATTTTACACTCCTCTTTTTTGTATTGAGTTTTGGCTTACTTCAAATTCCTTCCGTTCAAAAAAGTCTTATTAGCAGAATAACTACTCAATTCTCGCAGGTTTCGGGATTTGATATTTCTTACGATCGCATATACCTGATCTGGTACGACCGCCTTGAGGTACAAGGGCTGATTATCAAAGACCCCGCTCAAAATAAAATGATTGAAGCCGGAAGTCTTCATGTCAACTTCAGTCTAAGTTCATTACTTAAAAATAACAATGTAAACCTCGATGGCGTTGTTTTAGAAAGTGGCAGCGTTAATCTAGTCAAAATCATGGAATCCGATTCCTCCCGGGATCTGAATATTAATCTGTTTATCGCTGAAATAAATAAGCAACTTTCATCAGGAACCGGACAAGGTAAATCTCCTAAAGTAAATATTGGTGAGATTGTTATTCGGCAGACCGAGTTTAGGTTACACGATCCATTAAAAGATTCGATACACAACGCGTTCGATTACAATCACATTCTTATTGGAATCAATGAAGCCGAGGCCAACAACTTTCAGGTTATTGGGGATACGATACAATTTAATATGAATACGCTAATTGCTGAAGAGAAAAACTGCAACCTTGCTGTTCATAATCTCAAAACCTTTTTTCGACTATCTCAAAATTCAATGGAGTTTCTGGGGCTTAATGCCCGTCTCGGTGAAAGCATCATCTCTGACACTCTCATTTTTAAATACAAAACCCTTACTGATCTAAACGATTTCAACAATCGGGTAACCATGAAGCTGCAACTACACAACACGGCTATTCATCCTAACGATTTAGTTTTGTTCACCCCCGGTGTAAAACCACTACCCGAAACCCTGTATCTCAATGGAACTATCAATGGAAAAGTATCGCGATTCACCTATGAAAACATGGATGTTACAATCGGTAACACAAAAATTAAAGGGAAACTGCAGCTGGATGGGCTACCGTCTATAAATGAAACATTCATCAATCTGGATGTAAAGGAAGGTAATATTGATATTCGAGATCTGGGCTTTCTCTTTCCCAATAATATTAACAAACGTCTTTCTGTTTTCGAAAAATTTAAACTGATTGGAAAATTTACAGGCTTTATTAATGACTTTGTAGCGAATGGAGATTTTAGCGGCAAGTTCGGTCAAATCAAATCTGACATTAACCTTAAAATCGACCCCACTCATATAGATCAATCTACATTTAACGGAAATCTTAGTCTTAATAATTTCGATTTGGGTATTGTTTTAAGTGATACCTCGCACTTTAAAAAAGTTAGTTTAAGTGGCAAAATAAAAGGTAAGGGACTTACTAAGGAAACCACCGACTTCCAACTGACCGGAAAAATAAATTCTATTGGCATTTTGAAGTACATTTATGTGAACATCACAACCGATGCTCGCTTCGCCAGGCAATTATTTAACGGTACGGTTACTGTTGATGATCCCAACGTAAAACTACAAGCTAATGGATCCATTAATATTCGTAAGGGTGAGGAACGGGTGGACATAAAAGCCAACCTGGATACACTTTTTACGCAACGGATTGGGCTAACCAACGAACATCTTTTTATTAGTTCGGGTGTTGATATTAATACCCAAGGACTTTCGCTGGATAGTTTGTTTGGCAATATCGCGTTGATTAATTCCTTAATAGAATACAAAGACCAGTCTTTGGTGTTTGATACCGTTTTTATCAGCTCGCAACTGAAGGATAATAAACACAACCTTCTGCTTCGTAGTGACTACGCCAACGCTGAGTTAACAGGAAATTTTTACTACTCCACGTTATTTAAAGATTTGCAACAATTAAGTCATGAATTTGCACTGAATATAAAAAATGATCGAGCGGAAATAATTAATTACTACGCAAATAAAAATATTGACACGCATGAGTATCAGGCAAAATTTAACATCAACCTTATTGATTTAAATCCCATATTAACCTTAACAAAACTCAATTTCAGATTATCGGGCGAAACAAATATTGAAGGTTCATTTACGAATGGATTTACCTCGCGCCTGCAGGCCTTTACACAAATTGACACCATTGAAGTAGCTGGAAAAAAAATTATCCATACAGAGATAGAGTTCGCAGGTTCCAAAATACGCGATAGCACCCGCGCGTTAGCGGTGTTATCGGTAAACTCTAAACGGCAGGAAATTGCCTCCAACTTCATTACAAAAAATCTCTTTACAGAAGCGGTATGGGACGAGGACCACATTGATCTCAATTTAGATTTTGATCAGGAGGGAACTACCAATTCTGTACGGTTGCTATCCGAAATCGACTTTCTTACAGACAGTACCCGTATCAAGATTCTACCATCGCGATTTCAAATCCTCGACGAGGAATGGCGGGTAAGTAATGATAATTACGCCATGATGAAAGGTAAGGAATGGTTAATTCGAAACCTCAAAATATTTAATGGCGAAGAGTCTCTGTTACTGGATGGCAATCTATCATCAGATCCTAAACAGACTATAACGTTGCTATTAACCAATCTCGACCTAAGTATTTTAAACGCAATAAGTACTTCAACACTCAATGGAATAGTTAATGGCAGAGCCGAGGTGAAAGATGTTTATCAAGACGTTTATCTCCAGAATAACATTACTATCAAGGATCTGGTAGTGGATAAATTTCTTGTGGGGGATGTGGTGGGAATTAATGACTGGAATCATGAGAAAAAACAGTTTGATATAAATGTAACCATTGATCGTTTAAGTAAGCGAACCCTAAACCTGACTGGCACCTACCAACCCTCCGAAAGTAAAAGTCCACTTCGATTGACAGCTAAATTAGAAGAAACCAATATTAAACTTATTGAACCCTTCTTAAAGGGAATTTTTTCTCAAATGGATGGAACCTTATCGGGATCGTATGAAATCAAAGGAACGTTCACACAGCCGTTAATCAACGGAGAAGGAAAAATAAATCGGGGAAAAATTATGGTAGATTACCTAAAGACCCTGTACACATTTAATGGCACGCTAGCCATTACACCTAACCAGATAATTTTTAAAGACTTCACCCTCTACGATGGGCTTAATAACCAAGGTTCATTAGATGGCTATTTGACTCATCGAAACTTTTCGAAGTTCCGAATAAATCTTGACGCGGCCTTTAGTAATTTTCAAGTCCTTAATACAACATCAAAAGACAACAGCCTGTTTTATGGCCAAGCCTACAGTAGTGGAAACCTGAATATGTTTGGCCCGCTCGCTAATATCAAAATTTCTGCCACAGCACGAACATCAAAAAACACGAGAATTTTTATTCCCATCAGCGGAGGCGAATCAACCGAAAAGAGTGACTTCATCAGTTTTGTCAATTTCAAGGACTCCACATATCAATCTAATAAAAAGCAAACCAAAAAAACAAATGACGAGCCCAGTGGTATCGTGCTGGACTTAAACCTGGATATTACGCCAGAAGCATACACCGAGATTATTTTTGATATTAAGGCGGGCGATATTGTGCGTGGTTATGGTAAAGGCGATATTAAATTGCAAATCGATACCAAAGGTGAGTTTAACATGTTCGGTCTTTACGAATTCGAACAAGGGTATTACAACTTCACGTTGTACGATCTCATTAATAAAGAATTCCGAATCAACAAGGGCAGCAGAATAAGTTGGTTTGGTGATCCGTATGCGGGTATTCTTAATTTAACTGCCAGCTACAGGCAGATGGCTTCGTTGGCTCCAATCTTGCCAAATCAAAGCGCAGAGATGACCTCTTCTCCACAAATCAGAAGAAAATATCCAGTTGAAGTTCAGCTCAAATTAGACGGCCCGATGCTTTCGCCTGAAATTGCATTTGACATTGTGGCCAACGACTTACCTGATAACGTTACCTTAGATGATGGATCAATTGTGCAACTTGATTTTTACTTCAAAGCATTTAAGGCCAAACTTGATGAACAAGAATTGCATCGGCAGGTATTTAGTTTACTTATCCTCCGGAGATTTTCTCCCCCCGATGCCTTTAGTACCAGTGGCTCCATTTCGAATAGTGTGAGCGAGTTGTTGTCAAATCAGTTAAGCTACTGGCTTACCCAAGTGGACCAAAATCTTGAGATCGATTTAGATTTAGGCTCGTTAGACCCGGAAGCATTTAACACATTTCAACTTCGGTTATCGTATTCGTTTTTAAATGGTCGCTTACGCGTTACCCGCGATGGCACGTTTAGTAATCAATATGACCAAACGGAACTCGCCAGCATGCTGGGCGATTGGACAATCGATTATGTGCTTACTCCCGATGGAAAATTTAAAATAAAAATGTATAGCCGTTCGAACTATAATTCTCTTAACAATTCATTAGGAACGCAAGCAGCTATTACTACGGGCGTAAGCTTATTACACACACAAAACTTTGATCAGTTCAGCGACCTTATCCGCAAAAGCCACGAGAAAAGAAGGAAAGAAGTTGAAAAGGATCCATCCAATGAAGATGCAATACTGGAAAAGGATGGAACCAATTAGATTGAATTATATCCTTTGGAAGTCTTTTCAAAGAATCGTTCTATCATTTTTTATTGTATCCATTGTTTCATCTGCTTTGTTTGCACAAAATACTGACACCGTATCCAACGTTAATCCAAACCGTCTGAAAATTGTTGTCATTGGTTCAACGGTCGCCTACACAGGCGCTATGGTTGGCTTAAGTTATGTCTGGTATAGCAATTATGATAAACAGGATTTTCATTTTTTTAATGATGCTGGCGAGTGGAAACAAATGGATAAAGCAGGTCACTTTTATTCAGCCTTTCAGCTATCATCTATAGGTTCTCAATCATTACAATGGAGTGGTGTTTCAAAGAAAAAATCGGACTGGATTGGTGCGCTTACCGGATTTGTCGTCATTTCATCCATTGAAGTGCTCGATGGTTTTTCAGCCGGGTATGGGGCCTCTGCCTCCGATTTAGCCGCAAACTTATTAGGTGCGGGATTCTATCTTGGTCAGCAGGCTCTCTGGAAGCAAATTAAGATCTACCCCAAATTTTCGTTCCATCAAACTGCATACGCAGCACAAAGACCAGAAACCTTGGGGGCTACTTACTTTCAACAAATCATTAAAGATTATAATGGACAAACATATTGGCTGTCGGTAGATATGAATAAGTTCTTGAATTTTCCGAAATGGCTAAATTTTTCAATTGGCTATGGTGCAGAAGATATGTTGTATGCGAATGACAGCGACAACCTGCAAAATAATCTAAACCCCTATCGGCAATTTTATTTCGGATTGGATTTTGACCTGACAGCTATCAAGTCCAGATCGAAATTTATTAACGGTCTAATCTATTTTGCCAATATGGTAAAACTACCCGCCCCCACGCTAGAGATATCGAACGGAAAAGTGAAAGGCTACTTCTTTTATTATTAATTGAGCATTACAATTCAGGGTCTTTTATTAACTTCGATCACCTAAACACCAGACTCATGGATTTAAAAGCCTTTATGAAAGTGTATGCCGACCAGATTGGTGGTCAGTTCACAGAATACGATTCAACCCATTCCATCATCATCATCCCCGTTGCCGGTAACCGGTATCAAACTGTTATCGGAACAATCAGAAAAAATGAGCTTTATAATCGTAGTTTGGTTACCCTAAATTCAAAAGTATGTGCTGTTAATTCGGGTATCGATTTTAAAATGCTTCTTGAGCAAACGGCTTTCTTCAACTACTGTCGTTTTATCATTTCCGAAAATTATCTGCAAGTGGAAGCCGTGGCCCCACTCGATACCATGAGTGAAAATACATTGAAGGAAATGTTACAGGAGGTGGCCAATCTCGCAGATCAATACGAATTAAAACTCACCGATTCGGATATACATTAACCCATCTTTTCTCAGTTTAAGTACGTAAATTTGCCACAATGCAAGCCGGCTTATCGCCTTGACGTTTTCCGTCAGGGAGGAAAGTCCGGGCAACAAAGAGCATCGTACTTCCTAACGGGAAGGTCCGCCAATTGGCGGAACAGAAAGTGCCACAGAAAATAAACTACCTCGACCCGACTTGTCGGGTTAGGGAAAAGGTGAAAAGGCGGGGTAAGAGCCCACCGGTACTGAAAGTGATTTCAGACGCATGGCAAACCTTACGAGTTGAAAGGCCAAATAGGTCGCGCCCATGAAAATGGTTAGCTGCTCGCTAATAGTTCCGACTGGCGCGATTGGGTAGGCTGCTAGATTCAGATGGCAACATCTGAACCAGATAAATGATAAGCACCCTTCTAATTGAAGGTGACAGAACCCGGCTTACAGGCTTGCATTAATTTTTAAAATAAATGATTCAACCTATAGTTACCTTAATTTAAAAAGTCCGTGCCTAAAGTATTACTCATAGAAGATGAAGCCAGCATCCGCGCGGTTCTGAAAGATATTCTACTCGATCAAAAAGAACTTAATTTAGAAGTAGACGAAGCGAAAGACGGTGCCGAGGGTTTATCAAAACTTGAGAAAGAACATTACGAGGTAGTTTTCTGCGATATCAAGATGCCAAAGATGGATGGCATGGAAGTTTTACAACAAGCAAAGGCTAAGGGAAACACCTCGGCCTTTATCATGATATCGGCTCATGGAACAACCGAAATTGCTGTTGATGCCACTAAACTTGGCGCCTACGATTTTCTTCAAAAACCGCCCGACCTTAACCGGCTATTGATTACGCTACGAAACGCATTGGATAATACCAACCTGGTTAAAGAGACAAAAATTCTTAAGAAAAAAGTATCTCAGAAATACGAAATCGTTGGGAAATCAAAACCGCTACAAGAGGTTAAAGACATGATTGAGAAAGTGGCGCCTACCGAAGCCCGGGTTTTGATAATAGGACCTAATGGATCGGGTAAGGAATTGGTTGCCCGTCAATTGCATGATATTAGCGAACGAAGAAACAAGCAGTTTGTAGAGGTGAATTGTGCAGCCATTCCCTCAGAGTTAATTGAAAGCGAATTGTTTGGTCATGAAAAAGGTTCCTTTACATCCGCTATAAAGCAGCGAATCGGAAAATTTGAACAAGCAGAAGGGGGCACACTTTTTCTCGATGAGATTGGAGATATGAGTCTTTCCGCTCAGGCTAAAGTTCTTCGGGCATTACAAGAAAGTAAAATAACCCGGGTTGGTGGCGAAAAAGACATTTCGGTCAACGTGCGCGTAGTAGCCGCTACCAACAAAGATTTAAAAAAAGAGATTGAAGAGCATCGCTTTCGCGAGGATCTGTATCACCGCCTGTCAGTAATAGTTATTAAAGTTCCATCCCTCAATGACCGGGCAGAAGATATACCCTTATTGGTTAATAAATTTCTAGATGATATAGCCCTTGAATATGGGTCTAAGCGAAAAGAGATCACTAAAGAAGCGTTGGATTTGCTTCAAAAAAACAACTGGACAGGAAACATCCGCGAGCTTAGAAATGTCGTGGAGAGACTAATAATAATGAGCGAAGGCCAAATAGGCCCGGAAGAAGTCAAAAAATATTTATAAACCTCTTAAACCCGGTTTTCAGCTACGCTTTTCTTCACGTCTTTCTTGCTATAGGTCGGGCAGGTATACTGACTGCAAGACGTCATAAATGCAAGAAGAGCTGCAAATGCTAGGATTTTCTTCATAATTAGTGGCTTTGATAAGGAACAAAAATATCAATCTTTTGAATTCTTACAAATTTATTATTTATAAAATGCAGTTGGGCGATTCTAGCGGCTATCCAACCAATAAATTACAACCCCTTAAATCGCTGTTATCAAATCTTCCAAGTACCTCAAAATTACCCTGTTGGCCTACTAATCCTAAATCCTGAGTTTCTATAAAGGCGCAGGAGTGAAAATTAGCCAGATCAATAACCTTAATTCCACCAGTTTTGTCAATCAGGGTTCGAAATGGGTCATTGATATCTCTCACAAGCACTTTCATCCAGGGCGGGCATTGATAGTAACCGTTGCCTTTAGAGTAAGCCTGAGACATCAGTTCAGTCATTCCATATTCGGAATGAATTGACTTTACGTTAAACCGGCTGCATAAAAAGTCATGTAATTCCTCTCTGACCCACTCCTTTCTCCGCCCCTTCATACCACCCGTTTCCATCACAATGAAATTCTTTAGATCCAACTCATAAGATTCTGCCAAATCAAGAAGCGCAAACGATACGCCCCAAAGCATCACCTTGCGCTTCCTTTCATTTAAAGAAGAAATCTTTTTCACCAACTCTTCCTGGTTGTGCAAATAAAACCCCGATTGCTCAGACTTACTTTCCCGAATCAAATGATCCATCATAGCAATTAGGGAAGAACCTTTTCTTTCCAGATAAGACGGAAGTAGTGCCAATAGGTGATAGTCCGTTACTGGCCCATAAAAACTTGTAAAAATTTGTTCCGACAATTTTAAATAAAAGGAAAGATCAAAAATCTCGTGCTTACTGGTTGTCATCCCCCTAGTGCCACTGCTCGTAAATTCAGCCATCGGTTTCCAGGTACCCGTTTTAACTTTTTGTGACTTAAACAATTCAACTGGCAGAAAAGGTATCTGTTCTAACGAATCAATTAGCTCTGTTTTGCAATTTAAGTACTGGAGGTACTGACGATAAACTGCATTATTTTCCGCTTGAAAATGGAATAGACGCAACGCAATTTCTTCAAAATTGTTATCGTTTACTAAATACAAAGATTCCTCAAAACTTTTGAATGTGTTCAAGCGTTGCTTATTTTACAAGGTTAAAGGTAGAAAATGAGATTGATCCGGAATCTATTTGGTTTTTTGTTTATTTCACTCGGTGTAGGTGGGTGCTTTACCCCGCCTGAATTTCCGGTACAGCCCCAAATTGAATATGAAAGTATTGTCTTTAGGGAATATGGGTCTGGCTTTGACGCAGAAGCCGATTCCCTGATTCTCTCCATTACGTTTAAAGATGGCGATGGGGATTTGGGGTTGGATCCCAGCGAACTTGAGTGTGTAAGCGAAAACATCTGTTATAATAATAAATTCTTCTACCTTAAGCCGGATGGGAACTACTTAACCTATAAAGATAAAAGAACTAACCCCGATTACAGCACCTTGCCTGATTTTGTAAAACCTTACAATTGCATTAATTGGGAAGTTAGTACAGACAACACCAATAAAGTCGATACCTTTTACTTTGAGCTAAACCCGGATCATTACAATATTGAAGTTGATTTTCTGGTAAAAAACCCAGATGGCTCATTTACTGAATTTGACTGGACCAAAGAATTCAATTACCCTAATTGTGGAACTTCCTTTGATGGGCGATTTCCAATTTTGTATAAAGAAGAGCCTGGAACTCCTTTGGAAGGAACACTAAGGTACAGTATGGGGTCAATTGGTTTTAAAGCTTTGTTTAGCGTTAAGACACTCAAGCTAAGAGTTCAGATAAAAGACCGTGCTCTTAACAAGAGTAATGAAATCTTCACTCCTGAATTTACCCTTTGATTCAGTATAATTTCGGATATCGTTCCGGATCAACCTCGTTCATTAATTCATACACTACATCAAAAACATCTTCTGGGTTTGGCTTGGAGAAATAATCGCCATCCGATCCATAAGCCGGCCTGTGTTCTTTGGCTGCAATAGTTCGAGGTTTCGAATCCAGGTACTCATAGGCACGCTGCCCCTCTAATACCTGTTGCATCATAAAAGCAGTAGCTCCACCCGGCACATCCTCATCCGCAAAGATTACCCGATTTGTTTTTTTAATCGAATCAAGAATTTTGTGATGGATGTCAAACGGCAATAAAGTTTGCACATCAATGACTTCACAGGAAATTCCATGTACCTCCAAATCACTTACTGACTCTATAACAATTTTACACATAGAACCATAGGTAACTATCGTAACATCATTACCCGCACATAAAATATCAGGTACACCTAAAGGTAATGTAAACTCACCAATATTATCTGGCAATCGTTCTTTAATCCGATAACCATTCAGGCATTCTATAATCAAGGCGGGGTCATCCGATTGAAGTAATGTATTGTAAAACCCAGCTGCCTGTGTCATATCTCTTGGTACCAACACATACATACCCCGAATGGCATGCAAAACCATACCCATGGGCGAACCCGCATGCCAAACGCCTTCTAGCCTATGACCGCGTGTGCGAATTATTAACGGTGCCTTTTGGCCACCTTTAGTTCTATACTGAAGACAGGCCAGATCATCGGCCATAATCTGAATCGCATACAAGAGATAATCGAGATATTGAATTTCAGCGATCGGTCTAAGTCCTCTCAAGGCGGCCCCTATGCCCTGCCCAATGATGGTACATTCCCGAATACCGGTATCGGTTACGCGCAGCTCCCCAAATTTCTCTTGTAATCCAGCAAATCCCTGATTTACATCACCAATTTTTCCAACATCCTCACCAAAAGCAAGAACTCGTGGATCTCTTTTCAGCGCCTGTGTAAAACAAGCTTGCAACACTTCGCGTCCATCAATAAGCGGAGATTTATCAGAATAAATCGGCTCGATGTGCGCTACGTTAAGTGCCGACCATTCAGAATTACTATAGAGATACGAATTAAATCGGTCTGCATTTTCGGTTTCAGAAACCTTTATCCATTCGACTAGTGCTTCGCGGACATCTGAATTTTTATTCGTCAGTTTGCGGATGGCTTTTTTTGCCGCACGCATAGAATCCATTCTAAGCGGGTTGATCGTCTTCTTTAATTCTCTAAGAATGTCTTCAATAGCAGGTGCCTCCTCACTGGCCTTAACTAAAATTTTCTCAAGTTTTTTTTGATCCTTCTGAATTTCTTCGTTAAAGGCTTTCCATGCTATATCTTTTGATGCCTTGGCAACAGCCTTTGCTTCTTTTTCGATTTCAACCAATTCCTCTACCGAAGCTACGCCACTCTCTAAAATCCATTGCCTCAGCTTTCGAATACAATCATGCTCTGCCTCCCACGCTAATCTTTCTTTAGACTTATACCGTTCGTGCGAACCCGAGGTTGAATGGCCCTGAGGTTGAGTCATTTCCGTTACATGAACCAGAACCGGTACGTGTTCATCGCGACAAATATTTTCGGCCTTCTCATAGGTTTGAAGCAATGCTTGGTAATCCCAACCTTTCACCGTTAAAATTTCAAATCCCTTCTCAGTTTTGGTTCGCTGAAAACCAGCCAAAATTTTGGAGATACTCCCTTTTGTTGTATGATACTCTTTAGGAACTGAGATTCCATAATCATCATCCCAAACAGACATTAACATGGGTACTTGCAAAACACCTGCCGCGTTGATCGCCTCAAAAAACATTCCTTCGCTGGTGGATGCATTACCTATGGTGCCAAACGCAATCTCGTTACCTTGGTTACTTAATTCACTGAATTGTGCAAGCTCTGGATTATTTCTAAATAACTTGGACGCATAGGCCAACCCCACCAGCCGGGGCATTTGACCTGCCGTAGGCGAAATATCTGAACTACTGTTTTTGAGTTTTGCTAAATTTTTGAAAGCCCCATTCTCATCAATCATGCGAGTAGCAAAGTGTCCGTTCATCAGCCGGCCAGCTGAAGCCGGATCTGCCTCTACATCCGGGTGCGCATAAAGCTGAGCAAAATATTGCTGCAAGGTGAGCCCACCAATGGCCAACATAAAGGTTTGGTCACGGTAATACCCTGACCGATGATCACCCGGCCGAAATACCTTTGCCATCGCGAGTTGTGCCAGTTCCTTTCCGTCTCCGAAAATTCCAAACTTGGCTTTACCCATAAACACTTCCTTGCGGCCAAATAAACTCGCTTCACGACTTTCACACGCCAGCTTATAATCTGCCAGCAGGGCAGCAATCTTTTTTTCGGTTAATCCACTAACCATTGTCTTGGTTTCGCTCACGGCAAATGGGTTGGTTATTATCAAAAATAGTCAAAAACAAGGGAGGGGTCAAAAACTAAATCCCTAGCGGAATAAAATACTGGAAATTAATTAACTAACAGAAGAATTTAACCCAGTCTCCATGATGCACGAATGGATAATTGGCCACATCCTGATAAAGAAAGATTCCTGTTGGAATATCGTGGATCAAAATTTCTTCATAATAATATCCTGCTTCAATCTCCAGTTCAAAGATTTCCTTTTCAAATTTTGGATCCGATATCTGCATGATCTCAATAAGAATCCGATTACTCAATCCATCTGTTTTTACGGCACAAGGATAGCTTCCGAGTGAGTAAAGTTTAAAGCTCGATAACCAAAAGCTGTAGCGATAATCCAGGCCACTTTTGTATTGCTCATACAATTTCATGCCCTTCCTCAATGAGCCATAAAATGCATAGTGCGATGCAGAATTCATTTCCATCAAAAAGTATTAAAACAACCCCCTGCAATCGTAATCGAATGCTATATTTGCCATAAGCTTAGTCGCTTAATTTTATGCGAAACTAAAAATTAAATCTACCACTATGATTATCGGAGTTCCAAAGGAAATTAAAAATAACGAAAACAGAGTAGCCCTTACCCCAGCAGGTGCACAGGAATTTGCAAAGAAGGGACACACCGTTTACATTCAAACTAAAGCGGGCGAAGGCAGTGGATTTAGTGATGAAGAATATATTGGCGCAGGAGCTAAAATACTTCCAAAAGCAGAAGATGTTTTCAGCATTGCTGAAATGGTCATCAAAGTAAAAGAACCTATCGAGCAAGAGTATAGTCTGATCAAAAAGGATCAGCTCGTTTTTACCTATTTCCATTTTGCGTCCTACGAGCCACTGGCCCATGCCATGATAAAAACCGGTGCTGTTTGTCTGGCATACGAAACTGTAGAACGCCCCGATAGAAGCCTTCCTTTGTTAATACCTATGTCCGAAGTGGCTGGCCGTATGTCTATTCAGGAAGGTGCCAAGTATCTTGAAAAGCCTTTGAAGGGTCGTGGTATTTTATTAGGGGGTGTACCTGGAGTAATGCCCGCCAAGGTTTTGATTTTAGGTGGTGGTGTAGTGGGTACCAATGCAGCCAAGATTGCTGCTGGCATGGGTGCCGATGTGATTATTACCGATGTTAACTTAAACAGACTTAGATATCTGGACGATGTAATGCCAAAAAATGTTCACACGATGGCATCGAATGATTATATGTTGCGTGAACTCGTAAAGACACATGATTTGATTATTGGTGGCGTTCTGATTCCTGGAGCCAAAGCACCAAAACTAATTACGCGGGATATGCTTAAAACCATGAGGCCCGGTACTGTTTTAGTAGATGTGGCCGTAGATCAGGGTGGTTGCATTGAAACATGCAAGCCAACCACGCATGAAGATCCTACTTATATTATTGATGATATTGTTCATTACTGTGTAGCCAACATGCCGGGCGCTGTACCTTATACGTCTACCCTGGCCCTTACCAATGCTACGCTTCCTTATGCGCTTAGATTGGCAAACCATGGCTGGAAAAAAGCATGTAAAGAAAATGAGGACTTACAAAAGGGATTGAACGTTGTGAATGGCAAGGTAGTGTATAAGGCCGTGGCCGATGCATTCAATATTCCTTATGTGGATGTAAGTGAGGTTTTGAAATAGTTACGATATTATCGAAAGGGATCAGCGTACCATCCCTCAAACGGGGGAAAAGTATCTAAAAACCTAACTTCATTGCCAGACTGTTCTAATGCCTCAAAACAATAGTGCACTATACCATTGGTGACTGCTACATATCGGGCGCCAATAGTCATGTTATAAACAGCCACCTGATTGAATGCTTTTTGAGTTAACTTAATAACAGGAGATTTACATTCAATCAACATCCAGGGTTTACCCATTCGGTTATGAATAACTATGTCAGACCTTTTTTGAAGTTTATTGTATGACAGGCTGCCCTCAACCCGAAACAAAGATTTAGGATACTTAAAATGATTAATCAAATAGTGAATAAAGTGTTGCCGTACCCATTCTTCTGGTGTAAGTACTATATACTTCTTTCGAATAATATCAAAAATCCATATTTTGCCTTGGTCTTTACGCAAAGTTGGCGTATAGTCAGGAAGATTCAATTTGTACATGTTGTAAAATAAGATAATTAGCCGATATGAAATCAAAACAAGAAATAGTCGAAAACTGGTTGCCCCGGTACACAGGCCTAAACCTGGAAGATTTTGGACAATACATTTTACTAACCAATTTCGATAATTATGTAAAGAAGTTTGCCGAATGGAATAATGTAGAGGTACACGGAACCGACCGTGCCATGCGCAGTGCCACTGCAGGAGGAATTACTATTATCAATTTTGGCATGGGTAGCCCTAATGCAGCTACGATTGTTGATTGTCTTTCGGCCATAAAGCCAGAAGCCGTTCTTTTTTTGGGCAAGTGCGGTGGTCTTAAAAGGAAGAATGACTTAGGCGACTTTATATTACCCATTGCAGCTATTCGGGGCGAAGGAACATCGAATGATTACTTTCCTGCTGAGGTTCCGGCACTTCCTGCCTTTGCTTTACAAAAAGCAATATCCACCACGATTCGGGATAATAGCCAGGACTACTGGACAGGTACTGTCTACACGACAAACCGAAGAGTATGGGAGTGGGATGAACAGTTTAAAGAATACCTTCGTAAGATTCGCGCCATGGCCATTGATATGGAGACAGCGACTATTTTCTCTACCGCCTTCTTTAACGAGATTCCAGCCGGAGCTTTATTACTTGTATCGGATCAACCCATGGTTGTAGATGGAATCAAAACGGAAGCGAGCGATAAGGTAGTAACTACCAGTTATGTTGATATGCATCTTAAAATCGGAATTGAATCATTACAACAACTAATCAATAAGGGAATTACGGTTAAGCACCTGCTTTACTGATCCGTTGGTTGTTTCTTACTTCATGCCATCTAGCCTTTGCCAAGGCTAATAACCCAAGCACAAAGAAAATGATAAGCATCAATACAGAATTTTTCATTCCAAAGAGTTCATCGATATAACCAAAAGTAAAAATGCCAATAACGATGGCTACTTTCTCGGTTACATCATAAAAGCTAAAGAACGAAGCTGTGTCCTTGGTTACAGGCATAAGTTTGCTGTAGGTGCTGCGGCTCAACGCCTGAATGCCTCCCATCACCAGGCCCACAGCAATAGCCAATCCATAAAAATGAAATTCCACATTAGTCCCTCCCTCTTTAAGATTAGCTACCGTGTACGCAGCTATGCATATGATGATCCAAAAAAACACCACTCCTATCAAGACCAAAATATTACCGATTCTACCTGATAGAAAGGACATAATCATTGAGCCGGGAATAGCAACCAATTGGATCAATACAATAGTAATTATCAATTTATCTGTTGGCAACTCAAGCACATGACTGCCAAAAAGCGTAGCCGCCAACATAACCGTTTGCACACCCATACTGTAACAAAAGAAGGCAACCAAAAACCATTTGAGCAAACTCAAATGTCGCAGCTGATTCCACACCTTACGCAATTCACTAAAGCCGGCTTGCAATACCTCTTTAAGTCGTTTAGTTTGTGGTGGCTTGGTGTTCGGAAGTTTTGCAAAGGTGAATTGTGCAAAGCCCATCCACCAAAGTCCAACCAATAAAAAGGTGTAACGGGGCCCTGAAGTCTGGTCGCCTTGGGCACTAAAGTAGAGCACTAATCCAAAGCCTATTAATTGTAGAATTACACTTCCTGCATAACCCATAGAAAATCCACGGGCACTAACCCAATCTCTTTCTTCGGGTTCGGCAATTTCGGGTAGGTATGAATTATAGAAAACCAAACTTCCTACAAAACCGATAGCAGCCAGCATAAAGAAACCAACACCCCACAATACATTAGGCTGTGGACCTTTAAACCAGAAAAGAGCCATACATGAAATAGCTCCGAGGTAACAAAAAAACTGCATGAATTTTTTCTTATTCCCTCGGGAATCAGCTATAGAAGAAAGTATTGGCAGCAAAATGGCAATGGCGAGATAAGCAGTAGCCAGCGCATAATCGTAGAGCGCTGTATTTTTAAACGTTCTTCCTAAAAACGGAACGGAATCCTCGCCATAGGCTGACTCGGTTATTCCTGCAAAATAGATTGGAAAAAATGTAGTGGTAATAACTAAGTTATAGACAGAGTTAGCCCAATCATACATGCACCAGGCATTGATCGTTTTGCGATTGTGTAAGACTGCAACAGCGCTCATAAAAAGAAATAGCCTTCCAAAAGAATTGGAAGGCTATCATATTACCATGAAAATTATAAACTAATTTTTTTGTCTCTCATTATCCTCGAGCGCGGAATAGAGAAGCTTTCTTGCGTTTGCTTTTCTGAGCTCCGTTTCCACATCCGAAATAATACCTCGCTTGGCATCCTTGTCAACTTTTAAAGCCACCGTTAATTGATCGCGCTCCACTTCATCAAGTTTGCTTTTCTGCTCATTTACCCAACGAATAATGTCTTTGGTGTCAATGAACACGTCATCAGCCTGAATCTTTGGTTCTTTACCAAACTGAGCCGACTTGGTTGGCTCACCTATATAAAGGTTAGCTACCAAACCCTTGCGCATCAATTTCCTTAACTGCGTTGCTTTGGGAATTTGCTGCTTCACTTCAATAGAGGTCTTCCGCAGTTCGGTAGTTACCATGAAGAAAAACAGCAACATAAATACAACATCAGGCATAGAAGATGTTGGGATGTCCTGTTTTACGTTTGTCTTTTTCTTAAATTTTGACATAGTCTTTCTTAGTTACCAACTTTAGTAGGATCTGCAATCGAGATATTGAGCGGAATTCCTTCCCGTCCCTTGTCATAGATAGCCTTATTCTGAGGAATCGATAAATCGGAAGCGGCATTTCGGAAAACTTCATTGGAAACACCTGCCTGATCCGCATAAATATCATAGTAGGCCCCTTGAATTATATCCAGCAACTGAATAAATCTTTTATGGCTTGTTCCGCGGTCCGTTTTGAAGGAAACAATCGCCTTTTCAGGGTTATCAGAACTGGCAGGATTCTTACCATTATTGAGGATAAATTCTTTAATCTCTTCCCTCAGGTTACTAATGTCTTCCCTTGGCTCTCCTTCAACCAACAAGGCATCCGAAGAGTTGATCTGGATCTTGAACATATTACGTTCCTGAATCTTCACTTCATCGGGCGGTGTTGCCTCCGGTGGAGGTGGAAGCGCAATACTAAGACCCCGGTTATTGGGCATAGTAGTAGTAACCAGAAAGAATGTCAACAGCAAGAAGGCTATATCAGCCATCGAAGCATTGGGTATTTCTGGTGTCGTGCGAGCCATTATTTTAGAGCTTTATTGATTTCAGAAAAAATAACACCCGCTACAGCCACAACAAAAACAACATAAAACAGAGCAAGCCCTGCACCAATCATTTTTGACGATGATTCTGTGAGGCCTGCAGAAATTGCTTTTGTCGATAGGTCTGAACCTGACATAGAATAGGCTATGATAAATATCACCACTAACCCTCCTACACTGGCCAAAGACTTTACGAGACCCGCAGGTGCTTTAAGCGCATTTATCAGTGGCAGAACTATGGCAGCAACAACGGCTACTGCTAAGAACACATATGTGGCATATAGCCCAAAGTCCATTCCGTCCATAATAATCTTATTTAGAAAGTTTATGCTTAACCAAAATATCAATTAAACTGATCGAAGCGTCTTCCATAGCATTCACCAAACTATCAATCTTAGAAACAAGATAGTTGTAAAGTATCTGAAGAACCATACCTACGATAAGACCCCCTACTGTTGTAATCAACGCCACTTTCATACCACCAGCAACAACTTGAGGAGAAATATCACCGGCTGCTTCAATCGCATCAAATGCACTCACCATCCCGATTACTGTTCCAAAGAATCCAAGCATGGGCCCGAGTGAAATAAACAATGAGATCCAAATCAAACCTCTTTCAAGGCGAGCCATTTCAACACCACCATAAGAAACAATTGATTTTTCAACCATTTCAATACCTTCACTTGATCTCATAAGACCTTGTGTGAAAATTGAGGCCACAGGGCCTTTTGTATTTTTAGTTACATCTTTTGCTGCATCAATGCCGCCTTTCGCTAAAGCATCTTCAATTTGACTCAATAATTTTTTTGTGTTGGTTGTAGCCAGGTTCAATGTAATGATCCGTTCGATAGCCACAGCTAGGCCTAAAATCAAACAGATAAGAATTGGCCACATGAAGGGAGGTCCTCCTTCAATAAACTTATCTTTAATCTGCTGATGGAAGGAAACATCTTCCGTAGCTGCAAGATCTGCAGAATCATCAGCAGCGGCAGTAACAACTTCTGTGGCTGGTTGGGCCGCCTGAGTTGAATCGCCTTGCGCATAAGTTTTTGAGGCACCAAACGCAAGCACCCCCGCTAAAGCAAAAATCGTAAGTAATTTTTTCATGGTTTAAAGTTTAGATAATACTTGAAGTGGCCAAATTTAAGCGTTTTGATCAATCACAAACAAGCATTTGAAAAAAAAACTATAATTCTATTCTGTCTCATAGGTCATACTGCCATATAATTCAAAATATGTCCGTTAGTCACGAAAAATATTCTTCTGTCAGGAGAATTTTTTTTCACATCAATTCTAAATGGGCTTTTTTCTCCTTTGTTTAAGAAGTATTAATCTATTTCTTTGTGGGCTTTTTTGATACTCCATTGAATTTAAGGCTATTCTGCTCCTTGAGGTAGGAGGGTTTTTAAATCACTGGCGTGATAATTAAGTTCGGAGAGATGTCAGAGTGGCCGAACGAGCACGCTTGGAAAGCGTGTTTACCGCAAGGTAACGTGGGTTCGAATCCCACTCTCTCCGCAAAATTTACCCTGTTTCTAGAAAATCTGTTTTTTTAGAGTCTTGGCTAATGCCCATTAGCCTACTTCTCCCGCTAACGGTTGATTAAAAAGTTTTCTTGTAGGCTCTACACCCTGCTCTCCTAATAGAATCATCAACTTTGTTACTGCGGCTTCCATCGTCATATCCTCACCGCTTATTACACCTATTTCAGCCAATGATTTACTGGTCTCATATTTCCCTTGTACCACGGTACCTCCGGGACATTGGGAAATATTAACCAAAATAACTCCCCGCTCAATAGCGCCTTTCAGACTTTCTATAAACCAGTCTGAGGAGGGTGCATTGCCTGATCCATAGGTTTCAAGGATAATCGCTTTTAAACCTTTTGCATTAATAATTGCATCTACAGTTCGCTTATCAATACCCGGAAATAATTTAAGGATGGCAATGTCCGTATCGAAACTGGTTCTCAAGCGAAGGTTTTCACCATCGGGTTCGCTTATGGCAGCCGTGTTGTAATCAATCTTCACTCCCGCTTTGGCGAGGGTAGGATAATTTTCAGATTTGAATGCGTCAAAATGCATACTCTCAACCTTTTTCGATCTGTTGCCGCGCAACAACTCATAATCAAAATAAATACACACTTCCGGCACAAGCGGTTTCCCGTTTTCTTTGGCAGAAGCGATTTCGAGTGCCGTGATGAGATTTTCACGCGCGTCTGATCTTGGTTGGCTGATGGGCAACTGGGCCCCGGTTACAATTACTGGTTTGGCAAGGCCTGGTAACATAAAACTAAGTGCAGAGGCGGTAAAGGCCATTGTATCCGTTCCATGTAATACTACGAAGCCATCTTGCTCTTCATAATTTTCGAAAATAA
>JAGPBO010000029.1 GCA_018063305.1 Cyclobacteriaceae bacterium | reverse complement strand
GAGCTTAAGAAGTACAATCCGATTTTAAAGAAATATACTCTTCACAAAGAAATTAAATAATCATGGCTAAGAAAGTTGTTGCGTCATTAAAGAAAACAGATGGCAAGAATTACGCAAAAGTAATCCGGGCTGTAAGATCCGAAAAAACAGGTGCTTACACCTTCAAAGAAGAAATTGTGGTGTCTGATTTGGTGAAAGAAACGCTAGCCAAAAAATAATCGGCTTACGCAGATAAGATTAGAAAGTCCCTTGAGTGGGACTTTTTTTATTTAGTTAGTAACTTATCCAGAATTTATACCACACGCAGCTATGTCATTCTTGTCGGGTTTATTTTCTAAGGAAAAGAAAGAAAGTCTCAACCAGGGTCTTGAAAAAACCAAGGAAAGTTTTTTCAACAAACTAGGGAAGGCAATAGCGGGCAAATCGGTTGTCGATGCGGAAGTACTGGACAACCTTGAAGAAATTCTGATCTCTTCAGATGTAGGTATTCAAACTACCCTTAAAATTATTGAACGCATTGAAGCTCGCGTGGCCCGCGACAAATACCTGGGCACATCGCAGTTAGATCAGATTTTAAAGGAAGAAATTGCCAATCTGCTTACTGAAAGTAACACTCAAGACCTGGTTGATTTTGAAATACCCAAAGGGATCAAGCCTTATGTGTTGTTAGTAGTGGGTGTGAATGGTGTTGGTAAAACCACCACCATCGGGAAACTTTCGGCCCAATTTAAAAAACAAGGAAAGTCTGTCGTATTGGGTGCTGCCGATACTTTTCGCGCAGCAGCGGTAGATCAGTTAAAACTCTGGGGCGAACGGGTTGGTGTACCCGTTATATCAAAAGGCATGAACACAGATCCCTCGGCAGTAGCCTTTGATGCCGTACAACATGGTGTTGATTCAGGAGCCGACATTGTAATTATCGATACCGCAGGGCGCTTACACACCAAAGTGAATCTGATGGCTGAGCTGTCTAAGATTAATCGTGTTATTCAAAAAGTAATTCCCGAGGCACCCCACGATGTCATGTTGGTATTAGACGGAAGTACCGGCCAAAATGCCGTAATACAGGCTCGCGAGTTTACCAAAGCCACTCCGGTAAGTTGTCTTGCCATTACCAAGTTGGATGGTACGGCAAAGGGTGGTGTGGTTATTGGAATTTCGGAGGAGTTCAAAATACCTGTGCGGTATATCGGAGTAGGTGAAAAAGTAGATGATCTACAGGTATTCAACAAGACTGAGTTTGTTGATTCTATTTTTCGGAAGAAGTAAGTTGACTTGACTTATCCGATTTGAATGGAATACGCCAGAATATCTGGTAGTTGAATCCCCAATACGTATTCTTATACGTCAGGCCATAGCCCGGAATTTCATAGGTATCAAATCCATCATCTCCAGACACACTAGGTAAAAATTTTAATCGGGCGGTGTAGCCCATCCAAAATTGCTTCCAGATTTTAACCCGAAGACCCGTAGTTAATTCTATCCATCCTGCCTTTGCGTTGTTGTTGACCGCGTTCTTTTTATAATCTCCAAAATCAATAGTGCTATAATCATAGGCAACCTGTTCATCAAAAATGGAGCGGCCGTATCGAATACCAAAAAAGAACATATTCTTGTCCGGATCATTCTTCAAAAAATTAATGTCCACACCCAACCGTATATAGCGGCCATCATTTGAATATGTGCCGTTTTCGATAGGCGTGTCTCTGGTCCAGCGTCCGTAATCCAGCGTTGGGTAATATCGACCCAAGTCCGTGTCAGCATTTAGTTCCCAACCCGAAAATGAACTCTTCGCAATTGTTTGCCCGAGCCTGATCACATCCGTACCTAAGCGAATACCGGTTGGCTTGATAAACCTGCGCGTAGAGTCTGACGGAATATCCTGCGCCTGACTTTGGGCACACAAGCCAAACAACAGGCAGCTAATCAACAGATATCTGAATATTGACGGTTGCATGGGTTGATAATTGATTAACTAATACCTGTGGATCGGTAAAGGTTGAACTGATTACAGAAAGATTAACATAATTGGTAAAGGCACCGCAGTCTACAGAAATAATCTGCACACTCGTTTCGTACCCCACCGTAAGCGTTTCCTCGCGCCCCTCAAACTTAAAAGTAAATGTCATTTCGGAGGCTTCCGGATTAACAGGTAATTGAACCGCACTAACGGCTGTATTTTGATAATAGATTTTGTCGAGCCCGGAAACCTTTATTTCGTCAAATGCAACCAGTCGAATATTATTCCCGCTTTTAAAAGTAATTTTTACCAGGTTAGTACTGGTGATAAGGCAATCGGGTTGACTCAGGCAACCTGTTAAAAGAAAAAATAAACTGATAAACCGAACGAATTTCAAAGGCATGCAGTTGAACGTGCAAATATAACCCCTGACAATGGGGGGCGGAATTTACCCGGAGGTATTTTTTGTAAATTCGCACCGAAATACAAATCAGTGAAAACAAAAGGCGCTAAAAAGACCAAAGTAAACATTGTAACACTAGGCTGTTCGAAAAACCTGGTAGACTCAGAAGTGCTTTTAACGCAACTCCGAGGCAATGGAATTGACACCCAGCATGAATCAAAAAAAGATGATTCAAATATTGTGGTTATTAATACGTGCGGATTTATCGATAATGCCAAACAAGAATCGATTGATACAATTCTACGCTATGTAGATGCCAAAGAAGAAGGAGTGGTGGAAAAGGTTTATGTAACGGGCTGCTTATCGGAGCGCTACAAAGACGATCTTCAAAAAGAAATACCAAATGTAGATGCCTGGTTTGGCACTCGCGATCTTTCCAGATTGCTCAAGCAACTTAACGCCAATTACAAACACGAATTAGTTGGCGAGCGCATTCTTACTAATCCAAGTCATTTTGCCTATTTAAAGATTTCAGAAGGTTGCGATCGGCCGTGCTCCTTCTGCGCTATTCCCATCATGCGAGGCAACCATGTTTCGAAACCGATGGAAGAGTTGGTGTTGGAAGCAAAAAATCTTGCGAAGAAAGGAACTAAAGAGTTACTGCTTATTGCTCAAGATTCGACCTACTATGGTCTTGATATCTATAAAAAGAGAAATCTTGCCGAACTTTTACAACGTCTTTCGGATGTGGAAGGCATTGATTGGATCCGGCTTCATTATGCATTTCCTGCAGGATTCCCAACAGACGTGCTAGATGTAATGACTGAGCGTACTAACATATGCAAGTATCTGGATATTCCGTTGCAACATGGTTCCTCCGAACTTCTCAAAATTATGAGGCGCGGCATTACACGCGAAAAAACCGAAGAACTTCTGGCGTTGATTCGCGCTAAAGTACCCGGCATCGCGATACGCACCACCTTGATTGCGGGACACCCGGGAGAAAGCGAAGCTGAGTTTGCCGAGATGATGAAATTTGTTGAAACTTCTCGTTTCGATCGGCTGGGCGTGTTTCCGTATTCGCATGAAGACAACACCCATTCTTATTCATTGAATGATAATGTGCCTGAAGAAGTGAAACAAGAACGCGTTGATCAACTGATGGAATTGCAACAGGGGATTTCTTTGGAATTAAATCAAAAAAAAATCGGAAAGACGTTTAAAGTGCTTATTGACCGAAAAGAAGGAGGCAACTTTTACGGTCGCACGGAATTCGATTCGCCTGAAGTAGACAATGAAGTGATTTTGGATGCAAAGCAAAACTATCTCCGCGTGGGCGATTTTGTGATGGCTAGAGTTATAGGAGCCAGTGAGTTTGATTTGATTGCAGAGCCCGTGCAACATTAACAATTTATTAATAGGATTAACCTCTTAAATAAATCCTCAAACATTATCAGGAAATAAGTCGTTATTGAAATATGTTTTTTCTAAATCCGATCTGTTGTTAGTATGCGCCTCCAAAAACTTGAGTTTTCCAATACCCGATCTTTTGCTTCTTTCTTTCTCGATTACATTCAAAAAAAAGATTCACTAAAGCCTTTCTACTCCCGATTTCCAGAAGTTGAAAATTTTGAGGCTCAGATAACAGAAAAATCAAAATCGTATTCGGAGGCTAACAGAAAAGTTTTAGCAGACGTACTTAATAAACAATATCAGGAAATTGACTGTACGGAACAGGTAAAACAAAACCTGAATTCTTTAAAAGAGAATACCACCTTCACCATTACAACGGGCCATCAGTTAAATATTTTCACCGGACCATTATATTTCATCTACAAGATTGTAACAGTTATTAATGCCTGTAAGGAATTAAAAAAGAAATATCCCAAATACAATTTTGTGCCCGTGTATTGGATGGCTTCTGAAGATCATGATTACGATGAAATAAAATACTTTCGGCTTTACGGAAAAAAGCATACGTGGGAAACAACACAAACCGGAGCCGTAGGACGATTTAACCCGGAATCATTAGCAAAACTTTTTAGTGAGATTCCCGGAGACATCGAATTGTTTAAGCAAGCCTATAAACAAAAAACATTAAGTGCCGCAGTTCGCTATTATGTAAACGCTTTGTTCTCGCACGAAGGACTACTTGTGGTGGATGCTGACGACCGTTCTCTCAAAACACTTTTTCAGGATGTTATTCGTGCTGATGTGTTTGATCATACCTCAAAAAAGTTGGTAGAAGAACAGAATTCAAAACTCGAATCACTTGGCTATCATCCACAAGTTTTTGCTCGCGATATTAATTTCTTCTATCTGGACAAAAATCTTCGCAGTCGTTTGGAAGTTTCTGGTGATGGATTTCAGGTGATTGATACTGACCTTCAGTTCTCGAAATCGGAAATTGAAAAAATGATTGTTGATGAGCCCGAGAAATTCAGTCCGAACGTAATCTTGCGTCCGCTTTATCAGGAAGTGATTCTTCCTAACCTTGCCTATGCAGGTGGCCCGGCTGAAGTCGTGTACTGGCTTCAGCTCAAAAAAGTATTTGATCACTTCAAGGTTCCCTTTCCGGTATTGATGCCGAGAAATTTTGCTTTGATCATAGACGCTCCGGTTTCCAGGAAGTTTGAAAAAACAGGGCTTGCGTATCCGCATTTATTTGAAGAGAAAAATTTCTTGTTCAATCAATGGATTGTTAAAAATACAGTTCATGATCTTTCTTTAGGCAAGGAGATTCAAACCCTCGATCATTTGTTTTCAAGCATTCGCGATCAGGCTGCAGCCATTGACCCAACCCTCACAAAGTTTATAGAAGCCCAAAAGCAACGCGCGTTGAATGGTCTGGAAAGAACAGAGCAAAAAATGATGCGTGCGGAAAAGCGCTTACACACGGATAAGTTAGGCCAATTAGAAGCAGTGAAAGAAGAACTCTTTCCTAAGGGAAGTCCGCAAGAGCGTGTTGATAATTTTTTAAATTTTTATCAAAAAGATCCGCAGTTCATTGAACACCTTCTTAAGTCGTTCGATCCTTTTGATTTTAAATTCAATCTTTTATTTTACTAATGCATTAGCATGAAGAAGGATGAGTTACGAAAAATCTATCTCTCCAAGCGGAAAGGATTAAGTCCTGCCGAACACAGACAATTATCACAACAACTTTGCGATCAATTCTTCAGCACAGTAGATCTGACTCGCGTAAATGTTTTACACTGCTATTTACCTATTGAATCCAAGCGTGAGCCAGACACCTGGTTGATAATCAATAAAATCAAAAAAGAATTCCCAGACATTCGTATTTCTATACCCAAAGTCAAGGGTGACAAAATGGAAAATATCTATTTTGAAGAGTTTCAACAATTAAAAAAAGTACGATGGGATATTTTGGAACCCAAGCAAGGAAGTCTTACGGCAAGTGAAAAAGTTGATCTGGTTATAGTACCCCTTCTAGCCTTCGACCAACAAGGCCATCGCGTGGGTTATGGAAAAGGTTTCTATGATCGCTTTCTAAAAGAATGCAGACCTGATTGTCAAAAGGTTGGGTTGTCAATGTTTGATCCCGAGAATCAACCCATCGAGACCAACGAGCACGATGTGCTGCTTTCGCTTTGCATCACACCAACAAAAGAATATAGATTTTAGATTGCTGGTTCTTGCTGGCTCAGGCAGTGGAAAGATCCTAACCCCCAGATAATATCGGTTGAATCAAGTCCAATCACCTTTCGGTCATTAAAGCAGTGTTGCAAAATGTCCAGGGCGTGATCGTCATTCTTATCCCGAAAGGTAGGCACAACCACGTACTTATTGCTTATGTAGAAGTTTGCATAGGATGCTGGCAGCCTTTGGTCTTCATAGATAACGGGAGCCGGCATAGGCAATTCAACAATGTTGATCTGCTTTCCATTTTCTAAACGAAGTGTTTTCAGCTCTTTTAGATTATCCTGAAGAATTTCATAATTCTCATCGCTTTTGTTTTCTTCGATGATAGTAACAACCGTATCTTCAGTAACAAAACGAGTCAAGTCATCAATGTGTCCATCGGTATCATCCCCTACAATGCCATCACCCAGCCAAAGAATATGATCGACTCCGTAATAGTCAATCAGGTATTTTTCTATTTGCGATTGATTAAGATGAGGATTGCGGTTGGGATTCAACAAACATGCGCGTGTAGTGAGCAATGTTCCTCTTCCGTTAAATTCTACCGAGCCGCCTTCCATAACAATTCCTGGATGCACAACCGGAAGATTATAATGTTTGGCTATTAGCGTTGGAATCACATCATCCAAATCATAAGGCGGGTACTTGTCGCCCCAGGCGTTATATCCCCAATCCACAATCATTTTTTTCTTCTCTGTTGGATTGATAAGAAATGCGGGACCATGATCGCGGCACCACGCATCGTTAGTAGGATGAATGAAAAATTGAATGTTTCTTAAATCGGCTCCCGCTTCATTGAGGTGATATGTTGCCTTTATACGCATCGCTTCGTTGGCCACATTAATGTTTACCGTTTCACCTTCGGCAACACGTTTAATAAATTCAGAATAAACAGGATAAACTGATTCTATTTTTCCGGGCCATGAGGCTTCTTTATGCGGCCAGCTTAGCCAGGTGGCTGAATGCTTGGCAAACTCTGCGGGAAAATGAAATCCTAGTTCTTTTGGGGTCATCATTGTATAGTCCATAGTCTAACAGACGATAGTCCATAGTCAGCTATCGACCATGGACTATCGACTATTCTTCGTCAATAAATCTTTTTGTAATAGGCTGATACGAATCGATTCTGCGATCGCGTAGAAAAGGCCAATGTGTACGGTAGCTATCGGTTTTATTTAAATCAATTTCCTGTACATGTACCTCCTCGTGTTCGTGTGAAGCCTTGTAAAGAATACTTCCAAAGGGATTGGTAATAAATGAACCACCCCAAAATTTCATAGCACCATTTTGTTCCAAGCCTACTCTATTTACGCTAACCACATGCAAACCGTTGGCAACGGAATGACTGCGTTGAATAGTTTGCCAGGCATTATACTGCTCGGTGTTGGTGGCTTCGTCTTGCGCGGTTGCCCAACCAATGGCTGTGGGATAAAATAAAATCTCGGCCCCCATTAAGCTTGTGATGCGAGCTGCCTCCGGATACCATTGATCCCAGCATATCAATACGCCCAAAGTCGCAAACTTTGTTTTAAAAACTTTATACCCAAGATCACCCGGAGTAAAATAAAATTTCTCGTAGTACGCAGGATCATCCGGGATGTGCATTTTGCGATACTTGCCCAGGTAGGTTCCGTCTGCATCCAGCACCGCGGTCGTGTTGTGATAAATTCCTTGTGTTCTTTTTTCAAATAACGAGGCGATGATCACCACGCCTAATTCTTTGGCTACAGAACTCAATGCATCGGTAGAAGGACCAGGAATTGATTCTGCCAATTTGAAGTTTTCGTAATCTTCCACATCACAAAAATAGAGGGATGTAAAGAGCTCTTGTAAACAAATTATCTGAGCCCCCTTTGCTGCTGCTTCACGCACTTTTTCAATGGCTTTAGCAAGATTCTCCGAAGGTTCTTTTGTGCAACTCATTTGCACGGTTCCTATTTTAACTTTTTTACCTGACACTGTAGAAAGTTTAAGGTGCAAAAATAGGGATTTTGAAGTTCTTGTAGTTAGATTTTTATAGCGCGCACCATCTCTCGCTTTCCAGGTGAGCCGGGTAACGACTCAACAATGAGTCCTAATGATTTTAAATCGCGCTTCAATTGTCCTTTGGCGCAGTAGGTTACAAATACGGCTTGGGTTTTCATTGCTGAAACAATTTTTTCAAGCATCGGTAATTCCCACATTTCGGGTTGTTTGTTGGGCGCAAAAGCATCAAAATAAATTAAATCAAAATGATTGGGCAGCAAGGCTGCTACTTGTAATGTAGTTTCTTCTTTGAAGAGCGTGAAGCTGTCATCCATCGATTGCCATTTTTGCCAGGGGACATTATGCATCTGCCTAAACTTCGAACCCTCTGAATCTGTAGTGGTATAGTTAAGCGATCTCCAGATTTCTTCAGATACAGGAAATGCCTCGAGGGTATAGTACGCTATGCTTTTATTTTTTTTCTCCGCCCACTGCCAGCTTAGCCATGCGTTTAAGCCAGTACCAAATCCGATTTCCAATATGGAAATAACTTTAGAAGGATTTTTCGTGAGCAAAAAATCTAAACCTTTTTCTATAAACACATAGTTTGACTCCAGTATGGCGCCATGGCGTGAATGATACGTCTCATTCATTTCCACGTTCAACAGCGAGTGCGAACCATCTTCCGTTACAATAATGTCTATCGCCACTAAAACTGATTTATTCTTTTTTAATAAGTGCCACCGCATACGCATTCACACCCTCTTCGCGGCCCACATAGCCAAGCTTTTCTGAAGTAGTCGCTTTAATTGAAATATCAGCCTCCTCAATATTCATGAGGGGTGCCAGCACCTTTTTCATTTCAGGGATATGTGGATTTATTTTAGGTGCTTCCAGGCAGAGGGTACAATCCACATTTTCAATTTTCCAGCCATGTTCTAGTAACATACGCGTTACATCTTTCAAAAAGTACTTGCTATCCATGCCACTCCATCGAGGGTCTGTGTTTGAATAATGTAATCCTATGTCGCCTAAATTGGCGGCACCTAATAAAGCATCACAAATAGCGTGAATTAACACATCAGCATCGGAGTACCCCGTAGCGCCTTTGGTGGCCGGCAATTTTATTCCACCCAAAAAAAAATCTCTGCCCTCTTCTAGCTGATGAACATCGAACCCCATTCCTACTCTTATTTTCATGCAACTATTTTTTTAAGGTAAATGCTTTGGTCTGGCATAACTAATCTCGTTTTAATTGATGGTTAGGCTTTATCCAAATCTTCACTATGATAATATACAACAATCGCGTTTTTCTCATTCAATATTTTTGAGGCTATTCTAATAATATCATCGTCTTCAAAAGCTTCAATCATTTGCATTTCCTGGTTGATTAAATTCGCATCTCCTGACAAAGCCGCAAAGGCCAAATTCATCGCGCGATTAATCACTTCCACCTTTTCAAATTCCATTGCCGTGAGTGATTGATTTTTAACTTTCTGCAATTCTTCCGGCTTCAATCCTTCCTTCAACAAAGCCTGAATCACCTTTTCCAATTCCTCTTCTCCTGCTTCCGGTGTAATCCCCGGGCTTAGCCTTCCACTTATTACAAACATTCCCGGATCAATAGAACCCATGGTAAACGATGATATGGAAGTAAATGCTTTTTTTTCTTTTACTAACTGATTGTACAACCGACTTGACTGCCCCCGGCTTAAAATGTCGCTAAGAAGTTCGGCCGCATAAAAGTCATTGTTAAATCGCCCTTGCATATGATAACATTTATAGAGTGCGTGGGCGGGCACCTTGGCTTGAACAGTTAGCGTTCGTTTTGCAGTTTGTAAAGGTTCACGGGCAAGCTTACGCGATTTCTTAATTCCTGCTGGTATAGGCCCAAACCATTTTTCAGCAAGGTCTTTTACTTGTTCATGCGTAACGTTGCCTGCCACCACCAAAATAGCATTGCCCGGAATGTAATGTGCAAAGAAAAAATCTTTTACATCGTCCATCGTAGCATTTTCAATATGGCTAATTTCTTTGCCAATGGTGGCCCATTGATACGGGTGTGCTTTATAGACCAATGGCCGAATCTTTAACCAAACATCGCCATAAGGCTGATTGAGATATCGTTGTTTAAATTCCTCAATCACCACTTTTCGCTGAACCTCCAAAACAGCAGGATCAAAAGACAAGCTCAACATCCGGTCACTCTCCAACCAAAACCCGGTTTCCAGATTAGAAGCCGGAACGGTCAAATAGTAATTGGTAATATCCGTATTGGTAAAGGCATTATTCTCACCGCCAACCAGTTGTAACGGTTCGTCATAACTCGGAATATTCACCGAACCACCAAACATTAAATGTTCAAACAAGTGCGCAAAACCGGTTTTATCAGGTTGTTCATCTCGTGAGCCTACATCATACAAAATATTCATTACTGCTATTTGCACGGTAGGGTCTTCGTGTACCAGTACCTGAAGGCCATTATCTAATGTAAATGTTGAGAAGGGAATCATACGAATAAGCTAAATTCTAAACAAAGTGATAATCACTAGGCCGCAAGATAGCCTGCCAGTTAATTTTTTCTATATTTTCGCGTCTACCATATTAAATGTCTTTTCGGATATGAAATTTCAGCGCAAAAAATACTCTAATGAAGTTCTCATCGCATTATATGAAGCTTTGCTTCGCCCGCGGTTAATCGAAGAAAAGATGCTGATTTTACTTCGGCAAAATAAAATCAGTAAATGGTTTAGCGGTATCGGGCAGGAAGCCATCTCCGTAGGTATTACGCAGGCTCTCGATAAAGATGAATATATTTTGCCGATGCACCGAAACCTAGGGGTTTTTACCGGTCGCGAATTGCCATTTACCCGGCTTTTTGCGCAATGGCAAGGCACCCCGATGGGCTACACTAAAGGTCGCGACCGATCTTTCCATTTCGGTACTAACGAACACCACATTGTGGGTATGATCTCACACCTCGGGCCTCAAAATGGAGTAGCTGATGGTATTGCGTTGGGTACGCGATTAAAGAATGAGAAAAAAGTTACTGTCGTTTTTAATGGCGATGGCGGTACCAGCCAGGGAGATTTTCATGAAGCGATAAACGTAGCGGCTGTTTGGAGTTTGCCTGTAATTTTTGTAGTAGAAAACAATGGCTACGGTTTATCAACACCAAGCAGTGAGCAATTTAAATGCAAACAATTTATTGACAAGGCCATCGGCTATGGAATAAAAGGAGTTCAGGTAGATGGCAATAATATTCTGGAAGTGTTTGATACTGTAAACACGCTCGCCACAAACATGCGCAAAAAACCAGAGCCCATACTACTGGAATGCATTACGTTTAGAATGCGCGGTCATGAGGAAGCATCGGGCACCAAGTATGTTCCAAAAAAACTGATGGACGAATGGGCTAAAAAAGATCCAATCAGTAATTACGAACAGTTTCTGATTAAAGAAAAAATCATAGATCAAAAATTTGCAGATACAGTTCGTAAGAAAATAAAAAATGAAATAGAAGCCGGGCTGGAAGAAGCATTCCGCGAAACGTTGCCAATACCTAACACAGAGCTGGAACTAAAAGATGTATATGCTCCTTATGTTGAATCGATTGTTTCACCAAAAACAGAGAAAAAATCCGAACGAAGATTTATAGATGCCATCAGTGACGGCCTGCGGCAAAGTATGGAACGCCATGATAATCTCGTGTTGATGGGGCAGGACATTGCCGACTATGGTGGCGTATTTAAAATCACCGAAGGGTTTGTAGATAAGTTTGGAAAAGATAGAGTGCGTAATACCCCCTTATGCGAGGCAGCTATCCTGGGTACTAGTTTAGGCCTATCTATTAAAGGAATGAAAGCGATGGTGGAAATGCAATTCGCTGACTTTGTTACAGAGGGCTTTAATCAAATAATAAACAATCTGGCTAAAACACATTGGCGGTGGGGTCAGGCTGTCGATGTAGTTGTGCGTATGCCAACAGGTGCGGGAACCGCAGCGGGGCCGTTTCATAGCCAAAGCAATGAAGCATGGTTTTTTCACACCCCCGGATTAAAAATTGTATATCCTTCCAATCCTTACGATGCCAAAGGGTTATTGTGTGCTGCCTTGGAAGATCCTAATCCGTATTTATTCTTTGAACACAAAGTTCTTTACCGATCTATCAAAGATCAAATTCCTGACGATTACTATACTATTGAAGTTGGTAAAGCCAAGTTGATAAGCGAAGGCAATGATCTTTCTATCATTACCTATGGGATGGGAGTGCATTGGGCTAAAGAAATATTGACTGCCATGCCGGATGTAAGTGCCGATCTCCTTGACTTGCGAACTCTTTTACCGTGGGACAAAGAGGCGGTTATGGAAACAGTGAAGAAAACAGGTCGGGTTCTTATTTTGCATGAAGACACATTGACTGGAGGGATTGGTGGAGAAATAGCCGCCTGGATTAGTGAGCATGCATTCAACTACCTGGATGCACCCGTATTTCGCGAGGCCAGCTTAGATACGGCCATACCTTTTGCAGCTACACTCGAACAAAATTTTCTACCTAAAGGCCGATTAAAATCCAGAATTGAAGAGTTGTTAAAATTCTAAGCAACAACAGGCGTTATAGTCAGATAAAGGAAGAACATTGCTTTTTTCTTATCTTAGCCTGTTTATAGCAAATTAATTGAAGCCTGCTAAAGAAATCATGACCCCAGTAAGCAAACGCCTGATATTTTTGGGGGCTTTGCTGGCTTTGTTTTTTCTTTCTTCTCACCTCAACGCGCAGGATAAAAAACCAATTAATAATAAGGGTGTAATTCGTCAGATGAAGGCGAAGTCCATGTCGCGTAAGGAGAAAGCAACCACCAAGGATATTGCTGGAAAAAAATTACGGACGCGCAACGAGTCTTCTGCACAACGAGCCGTGTATTCTTCCAGCTCGCCTTACAAAAACAAAAGAAGGTCAGGAGGCGATCAGGTTGGTAAGCCGATTGGTGGCAGCGCACCGCGCATTCGCTCTAGCTCTGCTGCGCATGCTCGCGCGAATGTATATCCGCAAAAAGGGCGGTTTATTAATCACAATTCAAAAAGACCTGAGCAAGCTTATTCTAACAAGCGTGAGCTTTCGCGCTTGGCTCGCTTACAAACCAGACAAGGCCCTCCGGGTAAAAAGAAACAGGTTACTCCTCGATCCGGATCGCAAGCCTACGTTACCCGAGGACGCAAGAATGTCTATTGGGGAAAATTCTCTAAAGGAGAACGTGCATTTACGACAGACGTTGCTGGCAAACCCTTACGGGCACGTAATTTCAGAACCCCGGCTAATCCAACTATAAAAGCAACTGATCCTTATTATGGCCGTAAACAAACTGGTGACCGTGCCTATTCAGGAACCTATCGTTCGGGATATAAAACGGCCACTAGACGTGGAGAATTACCCTGGAAGGGTGACATTTCCGGGCAGCCCATTCGAAGGAGTAAAGGAAGAGATAATCAGGTAGCCGGTGCGCCCGGTTCCGGTCCACGGATAAGACCAGGATTTAGTGCCAACTATATGAAAAAAGATTTTTCGCGCTTACGCGGAATAAAACCTGAAAAAGGAGGCGGAAGCGTTACCGGAAAATACAGGTCCAACCGACCGTTAACTCCTAAAGCACCAGGTATAGGCGCAAACTATATGCGTCAGGATCAAAATAAATTAAGGGGGATTAAGCCTGTAAAGGGTGGCGGTTCTGTGACCGGTAAGTTCAAATCTAATCAACCACTCAGTGCGCGGGCACCTGGTATTGGAGCCTCGTATATGAAAAAAGATCTTGGCAAACTAAGAGGCATCAAACCCACTAAAGGTGGTGGCGGTAGCATTAGTGCTCAAATGAAAAAGGGTAGAAATACTCCATTAGGTGCTCGGCCACCAGCCAACCCAGAAGTGGCCAACAAAATGGGTAATTTCTCAGGAAATATCCGCTCAGTAAGGCAACCAAAAGGTGGCGGAAGTGTGAGCGGACAACTTAAGAGAACCACCAACAAACCCTTACCTGTAAGGGCGCCTCTTGACCAGCGCGCTGCTAATTATCAGGACAATTACCAAGGGTTTATAAAACGTAATCGGGTTGCTGAAGGCTTTAATCAAGATGGCTTAAGTTATTCAGGTAGCCTTAAAGCACGAAGGCCACCAAAAGGGGGTGGTAGTGTTAGCGGCTCATGGAATAATAATAATCAACCTATAGCAGGGAAAACCCCTGGCTCTGCTCCGGGCAGAGTCAGTAAGTTTCAAGGTAACTTAAGGCAAGAATCAAGGTCCTATAGTCAGGCCGGATATGGGTATGCCGGAAACATAAAAGCACAACCAAAGAATTTTAGTCAGGAAGGCTATGATTTTTCGGGGTATAATAAAACCCGAAAGCCATTGAAAGGAGGGGGTAGCATAAGTGGTCAGGTTTGGAACAACAATAATAAACCACTTGCGGGAAATGTGCCTGGAGGCTCGGCCAATAAAATTGACAGATATCAAGGTGACTTAACCTTAGTTCGTAAGTCTTTTAGTCGGGATGGTTACGATTTCTCGGGTTACAATAAAACCAAAAAGCCAGAAAAGGGTGGCGGTAGTGTAAGCGGAAAACTTTGGAATAATAATGGCGAACCCTTGCCGGTAAGAATGCCCTCTGGAGATCAGGCGGGGGATATAAACTACTCTGGGAAAACCCGATTACCCAGATTCAAACGTGAGTATGTTCGCAATCCAAATGCTGTTGAGCCCGCGTTGAAAAAGCACAGTCCTTACGAAACAGTTTATCAGGTTAATGGTCTAATGGTTCGCGTTAAGCAAAAGGAAACAGAAACAAAACCGAACGCAGTTAAGGGCTCAATGCCTGGCGTTCCTCCCAGCAAGGCTTCTGTTAAAGCCGGTGAATACAGTGGGACTATGAAAGTTTATTGGGAATATGCACACAATCCAAGCAGTGCAGACCGAGCGCAGAAGACAATAAAATATTCCAAATCATTTAAGGAGGCTACCGAGTTTGGTGGTAAAACCAGACTTACTAAAAATCTTCGTCACAATCCTAATAGCAGTCGTGATGCCTTGATGGTAATAGCCCCTGGTAGAGCGTATGCCCGTATTGGCGACTTCCAGGGAAATATCAAAATGAATAAGTTCAATCACAATAAGCATTTCCCTGATGCCACGTTTGCCCATGGCAAAGGAAATAATGTGAAGGAAGAACGAACTATCGTAACCGATGTTAAGTTATTGTGGACAAAGCTATTTAAGAAAAATAGTATCCAGCCCAATGCGGTTAAAGACAAAGTAAGAAGACCCCGGTACGATAAGAACGAGAAAGAATTGTGGAAAGACCTTTACCATTAGAATTATGAATTGGACTAAATTAGTTTCTAAAGAACAACTGGAAAGCATTCAGAAAGAATCTCAAAATCATCCTGTAGTTATTTTCAAGCACAGTACAAGTTGCTCCATAAGTAAAGCCAGTCTGGCACGGTTAGAGCGAAATTGGAAAGTGGACGATCTGCCTAAAGTACCGCTTTATTTATTGGATTTGCTTAGCTACCGCGATATCTCCAATGCTATCGCCAAAACCTTTCAGGTACATCACGAGTCTCCTCAGGTTTTAATTATTCGAAATGGACAATCCGTTTACGATAAATCGCATTATGACATAGACTTTTCAGGCATAAAAAATGCCATTAAAAATATATCAGAATCCAGCAACTAAAATCATCTGCTGAGCGGAAGGGCTAACACTTATTGATACATCGCCTTCGGGATCCAAAACAGAGTTATTATTTCTGTGTTAGTTCTTTTACCTTTATCTTTCTAATCAAAATGAAATTCTTAAGAGCACTTCAGTTTATGATGGTTTGTGGATGGTTGGCAGCAACCACTCCCTCCTATGCTCAAACTCAGGATGTTTACGAATACGATTCAGAATTTACTTGGGGAATCAACAAAAACTCTGCAGGCGGACTGATCGGTGGTTTTACATTTAAGAAGGCTCGCAAGCGCAAGGAAAATGTACTTGAAACTTTCGGGTTAGAAATAATGAATGTTAAGAGTTCTCAGGAAGCAAGGCATAGCTCGGGCTATACCGGCAATTATTTCATTTTTGGAAAAAGTAATTACCTCTATAGTTTCCGGTTTCAATATGGCAGGGATTATATCTTATTTACCAAGGCGCCTCAGCAAGGTGTAGAAATCAAGGCCGTATTGGCTGCTGGCCCCTCTTTAGGCATTATAGCCCCCTACTATATTGAGCGTACGGTCGACAATAGTTTTTTTACTTCTGTACATGAACAATATGACCCGAACAATCCTAATCATGCCTACAATAATATTTTAGGAACAGGTAATCTTTTTGAAGGATTGGGTGAATCCAGCTTAACAGTTGGATTAAATGTTAAGGCAGCTTTAAACTTTGAACTTGGCTATCTGAAGAGTCAGGTTACCGGCTTTGAGGTCGGTTTTTTAGTTGATTCTTATATTAACGAAGTTATCCTGATGCCAACAGGAAAAAATAAAGCAGTATTCCCAACCGTGTTTTTTACATTATTCTATGGCAATCGTAAGTAATTACGATTAAAAATTTCTTGTTTTTATGTGACTGGGTGGACATAAGTGCATTCTATTATTATATTTGAGATTCTAAACCACAATTTACGTTGTATGGAAGCGAAAAAGACAGATAAGGCCGATTTAACAAAAAAGACAAGTCTCTTTTTTAGCATTGGCTTATTAGTTACAATGGCCCTGGTTTTCATGGCCTTTGAATGGAGGAGCTACGAAGACGACCTAGTCGACTTACAAGGCAAGAACACAAACATTTTTGAAGAAATGTTAGAGGTTCCGCCAACGGAACAACCACCACCACCCGCTCCTATTATTCAGCAACCGCAAATTGTGGAAGTCCCCGATGAGGAAGAAATCAAAGAAGATCTTAACCTTAAGTTTGACGTGGAGGTAACCGAGGAAACGAAAGTGGAACAGGTTATTGTTGCTCCTGTAGAAGAGAAAGAAGATGTGGAGCAGATATTTAGTGTGGTTGAAGAATCTGCTGAACCTAAAGGAGGTATGGGTGCATTCTATAAATATGTGGGCGACAAAATTAAATATCCTGCGCAAGCCCGAAGAATGGGTACTGAAGGACGCGTGTTCGTTGAATTCGTTGTAAATCGTGACGGCAGTATTGTTGATGTAAGAGCTATTAAGGGTATTGGTGCCGGTTGTGATGAAGAAGCTGTGCGAATTGTACAAAGCGCACCAGCTTGGAAGCCTGGCAAGCAAAGAGGAAAGCCTGTAAGGCAAAAAATGGTTATCCCTATTATTTTCAAGTTGGGATAATTTTATAATCAGAAATAAATAAAAACCCTGGCTTTTAGTCAGGGTTTTTTATTGCTATTACGGAGACTTAAAAAATGAGCCCTATAGTTTCTTTTCTAATACAACAAATTCCAGTTTCATTTTAGGTTGGCCAAAACGCGGATCGGTAAACGCAAAGGGTTTTCGATCTCCGGTTAGTTGATAACCTTGGCGAACATACCAATCAATTAGTTCTTTTCGTACAGAAATCACCGTCATAAAAATAGATTGACAGTTTTGTCTTTTGGCTTCATCTTCCGCTGCCACAAGCAGTTTCTTACCAATGCCTTTGCCTTGAAGGTTTGGTCGAACAGTAAGCATACCCAGATAAAGCTTGCCTTTCTCATTTCGCAATTCTACGCATCCAAGAATTTGATCGTCTTCGGTGTATTTAAATAGTGTGGTGCCTGGCGCTTGAATTAACTCAACTATAGCGGCAGCATCGGTGCGGGTTCCATCCAAAAGATCAGCCTCGGTTGTCCAACCTTGGCGGGATGTGTCGCCCCGATAAGCGGAATTAACCAGTTTGTCTAACTCCAGAACATCATCGATAGTGGCGTGAGTGATCATAAATTATTTGCCTACGAATTTGATTCTTACATCTTATTAGTTCTTTTCTTTCCCAGTCGCTTTATCAAGATCCGGCAATGTGTAAGTATCGAAAATCGAAGGCTGCTTCATCATATCTTCAACTTCCTTAACAGTACGCGGGGCGATTTTAGAAAGATGCTCATACCCATCTTTGGTAATCAAGTAATCATCTTCAATACGTACGGCAATACCCCACCATTTTTTATCGCAGGCGGAATTGTCAGGAATATAAATTCCAGGTTCAATAGTTACGGTATTATTTTCTTCCAGCTTTAGACTACCACGATCATGTACATCCAATCCAATATGATGACAGACACCATGCGGAAAATAGAGATGCTTTTCATTGGGTTTAATAATGCCCAGTTTCATAAGTCCGCGATTGACAACAGCTCTGCAAGTGTCCGTCAAAGCCTGACGGGGAGTCCCCGGCTTTGTTATCTTCATCGCTTCTTCCTGGGCAAACAGAACAAGCTCATAAATCAATTTTTGTTCGGGTGAAAATTTTCCGCTTATTGGAATGGTGCGGGTAATGTCTGCCGTGTAACCATGGAACTCTGCTCCTAAGTCCATAAGAATAAGTTCCTTCGATGATACACTGGGTTTATAATTATCAATATAATGCAAAATGCAACCGTTGTGTCCCGCCCCAACAATGGAAGGATATCCCAGATCTTCGGCTTGGTATTTTTTAAAAACGAATTCGTGTATCCCTTGAATCTCCCGTTCAGACATACCCGGTTTGATCGCCTTCATCACCTCAATTTGTCCCATGCACGAAATGGAAACTGCTTTTCTAACCAGTTCAATCTCTTCTTTAGTTTTGATGCCGCGCAGATTGGTCATTTGTACAGCCAGTTCTTTTGTATCCAGATTATTTTTTGTTGGCTCAACCGCTAAGGATGCCACATTTTTTTCAGAATATTTCACTTTAGATTTAAACTGAATAATCAAGTCATATAAATCGGAGGAATCCTTTGGGTTATCGCGTACGTCATCCTTAAAATCAAAGAAAAGTATCTTGTCAAATTTGGCGAAGTCTACCTTATATCGGCTAAACTCACTATTGTTGAATGCTTGCTGAAAACCCAACACATCTTTCGTGCCTTGTTCACCCAGCCTGCGACCAGTCCACATTTCGCGCTGCGCATTGCGGGGTTGAACAAACAAAATTTCGTTGTAGTTGGCACCGTTCGCGGCACGTTGCATGTCTTTAAAAACAAACAACAGGGCATCGGGTTCTTTGTAGCCGGTCAGGTAATAGAAGTCCGGATCCTGGTGATAAACATACTCTACATCATTGGCCCGATTGCGTACGGCATTGGCAAAAAATACCGCCACAGAATTAGGGGGGAGATTGGCTCTGAGTTTAGCCCTTCTTTCTTTATGAAAATCTTTAGAAAGAAAATCGTTGGGTAAATCGGACTCTTGAGCCTGAAGCGAAAAACCAATCAAAATCAGGAGAAGGGCTAATTGTAATTTCATATAAAATAGATAGTTGCCTTAAATATAGATCAGATGATCTAAGAATAAAATCGGTTTTTTTTTGGAAGTCGAATTTCATTTTCCCTGTGGGCAACATTCTTCTAGTCTTACAAAAAACTAATGTCAGTCTTTGGTGGGATGTGTCACTTGATACGCTGAGTTAATGAGTTTGTTTAACTCCGTTGTTTCATCAATAGTGGCTTCGGTGAGCAATTAAAATTTGCCACAAACTATAAATATGGTCTACCTATTAAAAATAATAAAGGCAATCTGTATCTTATTTTAGAATGATCTCTATTGCCTTCTCCAAGGTAACATCTTTACCAGCAAGTAAATCTTCTTTCGTGGTTTTTGCGAATACATCCGGAGGCATTCCAAATCCCTCATAACTAATTTCACTTGGTGCGCGGTAATCACCTACAGATACACTGAACATCCATCCATTGTACATTTCAAAGTTTGGGTTATCTGAAAAACTCCCTGCTGTCGTATCACCCACTGCTTTTACATGTTCAAATTGTCGAAGAGCCAACTCAAAAGTTTCACCTGCACTTTGCGTAAAGCGGGAAGAAAGTACAATCACCTGTTTTGCAAATGGGATACTTGTTTTTGGTTCCACATACCATGCTGCGGGTTCAGTAAAATCAGAATGTGCCGGACCATTTCGTTTTTTTGTGGTCATGTATAATTGCCTTGATGTAGCGAAGCAACCAGCTAAATATTGCGATACGGGATCATAACCACCATAAAACCCTCGGACGTCAATAATCACACCACGCGCACTTGCAATGTTAGCCATTACTTTTTCCATTTCTTTTTCTACATCTTTCAATCCATCGGTGCCTTTTACATTTAAATAAATAAGGTTATCGGGGAGTTTTCCATAACCGATGTTGTCCGTAACCTGCTCGTAACCCTTGGTGTATGTTTTAGCCACTTCGATATCGTAATCTTCCTGTACTTTTAAAATTTTCAATTGTCCGTTACGGTAGCTAAGCACACCTCCGGGAAAAACAGGAAGGTCGCCATTGGTGGGATAGAGGTTAAGGTGATTATCATTGAGAGATACGATCATATCACTCAATACAATATAAAGTTCTTCGTCAGTCATCTGATCATTAATCTTTGGTTTGAATTGATCGTGTATCACTTTCCAATCAATGTTCTTCACTTCAAACATTCCATAATGTTCGTCAAACGTTTTCCAGAACTGTTCGAAGTTGTTGGTTGGTGTGTTTGCTTTTTCCGGACCGATTAATTCTCCTTCGCACGAAGCCATGATAAAGGAGCTGCTTACAAATGCAAAAGCGAGTGAGTATAGTAAGTTATTATTTTTCATGATAATGTTTCTATTCGTTTAGAATTGATGATGAAAGTTGGCTAGTATGGATTGACTCAAAGCCTTCATCTGCTGTGGAGTTTGAATGTTATACCAGTTCACCTCATAATTTAATCCTGCACCCCAATGCGTATTGATTTGATAATTGTAACCCATCGCTACTGCAGGGGCAAGAAATTTTGTTGGCCCTACCCAACTTGAATTATGGAAGAAACCTGCTACTTGTTTTTTATCAGGAGCCGAAACCGTGTTATCGTAGGGTAATCGGGTAAGCCGTGCTACTACCGGAATTCGAACGGATGCTGTAAACTGATGATGTTCATTTACCCGATGTTGTATTAACCCTTCCGGACTAAAGCTCAGTGCATTAAACATGCTTCCCGAATTCCATCCCTGCGGATAAAACATTTCATTCATAATTCTTCCTCCCAGAGCCACTTTAAAAGTGGATTCCTGGGTTGAGGAAATTTTATAATAAGCACCTAATGAAATCTTTCCGGCCATGAAAGACCCTCCAGCCGGAAACTTCTTGTCTTCCTTTTTTCCTTTATAATCTTCTTCCTGGAAGTACAGAGTTCTGTCTTTGTGGTACTTTGGTGAATTACTTCCCACCTTTACGTCCAGGTCGATAGAGAATAAAAATGTGTTGCTTTCCAGATTATAGAATAGCCGAAGATTTTTTGGTTTGCTCTGATATATTAAGGGAGATGAATTTTTGTCCAGATATGTAACTGAACCAATGCCGAAAGCCAGCCCAATTCGGTTTTCCAACGACATCCAAGGTTTGTTTTCATAGTCTTGTGAATAGGCAAACCCAGTGGTAAGTAGGGCAACGAGTGTAAATGTCAGTTTCATTTTTCAACTTTTTAATTGATGCAAAGAACGGATCAGGCTCAGAAAGTTGCTTACTAAAGTCGGTCCACAGGTCTATTCCAATCAGTTTGGACTGATTAGGCGGCTTTGGACTGGCTTTCCAGATATTCTGCTGGTGTCATTCCTGTTTTTTTCTTGAACACGGAATAAAAGGAGGCCTTCGAGTTGAAGCCCGCTTCCTGAGCAATACCCAACAAGCTTAAGTGTTTTTTATCAGGCTGAGAAGCAAACTGCTTAAAGGCATCTACCCGGTAATCATTAATAAGATCAAAAAAATTTCCCGTATGACAGGAGTTGATTGCTTGCGATACCTGATGACGTGGAGTGTCCACAGCTGTGGAGAGTTGTGTAAGTGTCAGGTCGTTTTTGAGATAAAGCTTTTGATCGCGTAACACTTGCTTTACTTTTTCGAATATCAAGGTAAGTTGCCCCGCTTCGAGTGTTGATTTTTTGTATTTCTCTTCGGGCTCCGTAGTGCGGGCATCTGGCATGAGAGGCGCCTCTTTGACAATGCCAAACAAAACGGGTTGAGTAAGGGCTTTGTAGGACAGCCAGTAAAAAAGTAGAACGATTCCTATAAAGTGAAACGAATACAGTTGCGAAAGCAACGGAATATTCCAGGTTCGGGCAAAGAATGAAAATACCGCGAGCACAGTCGCTGCCAGTGTAAGGATTAAGAATTGTTTCAGCCATTGAATTCGTAACGATTCCACTTCAGAGAATTCTTCATAAAGTTTTTTCTCGAAGCGCAGGTAGTAAACAAGAAAGTAGGTTTGGAATAAAATGTGTAGCAAAGAAACCGTCTGATTTATCCAACCAAAATCATGACGCGAGGCCTCTTCAAAATTTGTTAACAGTGTTCGTTTCTCTGTTGCGCTAATTGAAAAGTAGGGCAACATAATCACGAATAGGATGAGGAAGGGGGTAATCAGCCAGAAGCTTTTCCAGATTTTATTCGGCTGGGTTTGAGTAATGTATTGTACAAACAAAAAAATCAACGGCCAGTAAAGTGAACCGATTATCCATGACACCCGGCTTAGGTGCGGCAAGG
>JAGPBO010000204.1 GCA_018063305.1 Cyclobacteriaceae bacterium | reverse complement strand
TAGACTACAAAGAAATGAGACTATATAAAATCACCCCGCTATTTTTTCTGCTGTTAATTTTTGTTCCGCTGTTTCTTTCAGCTCAAGATCAACGATTAGTTAAGACGAAAGTAGCCGATGTATTGGCACTGTTACCCACCACGGATAATCAGCAAGCAACCCGAATCTTTAAGGAGGTCATCGGCCTCGGAGATGAAGGTTTACAATTAGTAACGGATGGCGTGCAGCCCAATGGGATAAAAGCAGGAATACCTTTCCGATATGCGGTATCTTTATTAACGCATTATTCCACAAGTAAAGAAGATAAGGCAAAAATTGAGCGTGCTTATCTGGCTGCTTTGAAAAAAAGTACCAATGCAGAAGTAAAGGCCTACTTCATGGATAACCTGAAACTGGTTGGGTCAAATGAATCAGTAGCGGTTCTCAAAAATTATATTGGCGATAAGGATTCTTATGATCCAGCTATTTCAGCGCTGGTAGCAATAGGCACGGAAGATGCAAAAAAAGTAATTATGGATGCATTGCCAAATGAACCTGTGCCTGCTCAAGTACGATTGATTAAGGCAATTGGTGAATTAAAATACCTTTCCGCACTGGCATCAATTACAACGTTTACGTCAAATAATAACGTTCTACTAAAGAAACAAGCCTTGTGGTCAGCGGCCTTGTTGGCTGACGCGAGTTCTTACCAAGTGCTATTCCAAGAAGCAAAAAATGTTGGTTTCAAGAATGATCCAACGGAAGCAACTACTGCCTTGGTTGAATATTTGCGCCAGATGACTACCCAGGGTAACATCGCGTTAGTCAAAGAAATCAGTAAGGCTATTCTTGATAATACGTTGGATGCCTTACAACAACATTTTAGATTAGCAGCACTAAAAGCACTTGAGCAAGTTGATCCAGATGCAACTTTGGTAACCTTACTAAAAGAACGCAGCCGTTTTGACGATGAGTATAAAAAGGAAGTGTTGAAAATTGCAGCACCGTCAGCGGGCTCGGCAAAGGCAATGAAGCTATGGCAGAAGGAGTATAAAAAAGCAACAGGAGCCGATCAGGCAGATATTCTAAGGATGTTGGCCAAAGCGAACCACAAGGAGAGCTTTGTTGAAGCTATGTTGTTGCCGGCTCTTTCTTCAAAAAATAAATTTGTAAGAATTACCGCAGCTTCAGAGATCGCATCCTATAGAAATAAAAAATACACACCCGCCTTACTAGATTACCTGTTGAGATCAACCGATGCGGATGAATTGGCGTTAGCTCAATCCGCATTACTTCAAGTGGCCGATAAGGAAACGGATGGATTGGTAGCACAAAAAATAGAATCTGCTCAATCAAAAAATAAAATTGCCTTATTAGAAATTCTTGCTACAAGACGTGCGGTAAATTATTTTGATGTGGTTGCAAAACAAACAACATCCAATGAAGCCTTGGTTAAGGAGGCAGCATTCCATGCGTTGCCAAATGTTTCTTCAGGGAGTAACATGGGTGCTCTTTTAGCGATGCTTAGCCGTACAGAAAATAATAATGAATTAAAGGCAATTCAGTCGGCTATTATTTCAGCGATCGATAAAAACACAGCCGGATTAATCAATGAAGCGTATGCCAATCAAAAAGTAAAGTTACTTCCTGTATTACCTTATATAAATGATTCAAGCGCGCTGGATAAAGTAGTCTCCTCTTTTTATCAAGGCAACCAGAACGAAAAGGAAGTAGCTTTTGAGGCATTGAAAAATTGGCAAAATCAAGAGTCAGTCAGAACTTTATTGGCAATCAGAAAGAATGAGAGCTTAAAAAAATATCATGAACAAGCACTCTATGCCTTTATTTCACAGACAGGGAAATCTTCCTGGCCGGACGATCAAAAGCTTTTGATGCTGCGTGAAATCATGGCCTTGGCGTCAGATAAAAATGAAAAAATTGCAGTACTGCGGGCAGCAGGAAACGCGAGAACATTTTTGTCGCTTATGTTCGTTTCAAACTATCTGGATGATGCGGAATTGAGCAGTGCAGCCAGTCGAGCAGCCATGCAAATTGCTTTGCCAACTTCCGATGCAAGACCGGGCCTCACCGGCATAGAGGTGCGTAAAATTCTTGAACGCATTCTTGATAAGCTAACTGGAGAGGATAGCCAATATGAACGAATTGATATTCTTACCTATCTCCAAAATCTTCCCTACACCAGAGGATACGAATCGATCTTTAATGGAAAAGATCTTAGCGGTTGGCAAGGCTTGGTGGAGAATCCTATAGCGCGCGCTAAGATGACGAAAGAAATATTGGCAAAGAAACAGGTAGAGGCTAATGCAAAAGTGAAAGACAACTGGAGTGTGAAAGATGGTATGATCGTTTTTCAAGGCGATGGAGCCAACCTTTGCACTACACGACCTTATGGGGATTTTGAAATGATTGTGGATTGGAAGATTTCTAAAAATGGAGACAGTGGAATTTATTTACGAGGCACCCCCCAAGTTCAAATCTGGGATATTGCCCGTACTGATGTTGGCGCGCAAGTAGGATCTGGAGGACTGTACAATAACCAGAAAGGCAGAAGTACTCCGCTAGTATTGGCAGATAACCCAGTAGGCGAATGGAATACTTTTTACATTAAAATGATTGGCGACCGCGTTACGGTGTATTTAAATGGAGTATTGGTAGTAGACAATGTGGTGTTGGAAAATTACTGGGATAGAAATCTACCCATTTTTATAGAAGAAGCGATTGAACTACAGGCCCATGGAACTGATCTGACATTCAGAAATATTTATGTGAAGGAATTGGGTTCGAAGCCCTATGAACTTTCGAAAGAAGAAAAAGAACAAGGTTTTGACTTATTGTTCAATGGTAAGGATTTGAATAACTGGGTTGGTAATAAGATTGATTATGTCGTGGAGGATAACACGATTGCTATTTACCCGACCAAAGAAGGTCATGGTAATTTATTTACGGCAAAGGAGTATTCTGACTTTATCTTCCGATTTGAATTTCAACTTACTGAAGGGGCCAACAATGGGTTGGGTATTCACGCACCATTGGAAGGAGATGCCGCTTATGAGGGAAAGGAAATTCAAATATTGGATAATGAGGCTCCGGTCTATGCTAAGTTGGAAGTATATCAATATCATGGATCTGTCTATGGTGTGATACCTGCTAAACGAGGTTTTTTAAAACCAACCGGTGAATGGAATCAAGAAGAAGTGTATGTGAAAGGTAATTATATCAAAGTAACGTTGAACGGGACAATCATTCTGGAAGGAGACATGAAGAAGGCTTCCAAAAATGGAACCCTCGATCATAAAGATCATCCAGGATTGAATCGTAACTCAGGGCACATTGGGTTTTTAGGACACGGGTCGGTAGTTAAGTTCAGAAGCATTCGCATTAAGGATTTATCAAAATAACAAAAGCAAGTTATGGCACCCATTTTACCCTCTCAAAGATTGTATTCGCTTGACGCACTTCGCGGGTTCGATATGTTCTGGATCATGGGGGCAGAAGAGATCGTTCATAATATTGCTAAAGTCACCGGCTCTTCTTTCATGGAAGCTTTTGCAACACAACTCACTCATCCGGCCTGGCATGGCTTTCATTTTTATGATCTGATTTTTCCATTGTTTCTTTTTATGGCGGGTGTAGCGACTCCCTATTCTGTGGGCAAAGAGTTGGACAATGGTAAATCCAGAAATCAATTATTGTTTCGTGTAATTAAACGCGGTATTATTTTGGTTTTGTTAGGGATCATCTATAACAATGGTCTCGAACTTCGTCCGATTGCTGAAATACGTTTTGGTAGCGTGTTGGGCCGCATCGGGTTGGCCTACATGTTTGCTAATATTATCTATCTCTATACCACGCAACGAGGACAAATCATTTGGTTTTGTTCGCTCCTAATGGGATACTGGTTCCTGCTACTATTTAATTCTGCACCAGGGTTTCCGTCTGGAGATTTTACGATGGAAGGAAATTTTGCTTCCTATCTCGATAGGCTTATTCTTCCGGGTAAACTTTATAAGCATATCCACGATCCTGAAGGGCTAATCTCAACAATACCAGCAATTGGAACAGGACTATTAGGAATCTATGCGGGCAATTTGCTAAAGAACAGTCCGATGACTATGCAACGCAAGGCACTTCATTTATTCATTATGGGAGTTGTATCGCTTGTACTTGCTCAGATTTGGAATCTGGTTTTTCCAATCAATAAAAATCTCTGGTCCAGTTCATTTGTCCTTCAAGTAGGAGGATTAAGCCTTATCTTATTGGCTTTGTTTTATTATATTATTGATGTGCGGGGTTATAAAAGGTGGGCATTTTTCTTTTCGGTCATTGGCATGAACTCCATATTAATTTATATGTCCGGTGTGTTTATCAACTGGGATTATACTACGGAATCTATTTTTCAATGGCTGATTCAATGGGTAGGCGATCCGTTTAATATCGTGGTGTTTGGTGTTTGCTACTTACTCGTGAAGTGGGCATTTCTGTACTTTCTTTATCGGAAGAAAGTATTTCTTAGAGTATAAATACTCAAACGATATCCTACCTTGAACAATAGTTAGTATTGGTGTGTTAAGTGGCAAGTTTAAAATGTACTATCAATTTACCACTTTTGCGTTTCATTAATTGATTAACAAGCCAAACATTCATAAAAAAAGACCTCTATTTGGATCAAAGTAAAAAACGAATCGCTATCCTCGGATCTACCGGTTCCATCGGCACACAAGCCCTCGAGGTTATTGCACAGCACTCAGATGTTTTTGAAGTGGAGGTGCTGACCGCACAAAACAACGCGGCTTTACTTATTGAACAAGCCAAACACCATAAACCAAATGCAGTGGTTATTGGTAACGAAAATTTTTATCAGCAGGTAAAAGAAGAATTAGTGCCCTTGGGTATAAAGGTTTTTGCCGGAGAGAATGCTTTAGGCTCCGTTGTTCAAATGGATTCTGTTGATCTGGTGCTAACCGCTCTTGTTGGTTATTCGGGATTAATGCCAACAATCAAGGCCATTAAAGCTGGGAAGAATATTGCTTTGGCCAATAAAGAAACATTGGTAGTGGCTGGTGAGTTGGTGACTAAGTTGGCTCAGGAAAAGGGAGTTAATATTTACCCGGTTGACTCTGAGCATTCTGCCATATTTCAGTGCCTGGTCGGGGAGTTTCATAATCCGATAGAAAAAATAATTCTAACGGCATCAGGAGGTCCCTTTCGCGGAAAGAAAAAGAATGATTTGGTGGATGTTACTAAAGCCCAGGCGCTAAAACACCCAAACTGGACAATGGGCGCAAAAGTTACGATTGATTCAGCAACCCTTATGAATAAGGGTTTGGAAGTTATTGAAGCAAAGTGGCTTTTTGGATTGAAAACAGAACAAGTAGAAGTAGTTGTTCATCCACAATCCATCATTCATTCGTTGGTTCAGTTTGAAGATGGCTCTATTAAGGCACAACTTGGCTTGCCGGATATGCGTTTACCCATACAATTTGCCATGTCTTATCCGGTGCGTCTTAAAAGTCAGTTTCCTAGATTCGATTTTGCTGACTATGCGGCACTAACATTTGAGAAGCCCGATACAGAAACTTTTCGTAATCTTGCGCTCGCGTTCGAAGCATTGGGTAGGGGCGGAAACATGCCTTGCGTGCTCAATGCTGCCAATGAAGTGGCTGTAGAGGAATTTTTGAACAATAGGCTGGGTTTTCTACAAATGTCGGATGTGGTGGAACAATGTTTGTCTAAAATGAATTATATCGCTAGTCCCACCTACGAGGATTACGTGAGTACGGATAAGGAAACGAGAATTAAAGCAAAAGAACTAATTAACTAATGGAAGGATTTATTATGACGGCCCAGCTGCTGCTGAGCCTTTCGATTTTAATTGCAGTACACGAGTGGGGTCATTTTATTACGGCCCGCATGTTTAATATACGGGTAGAGAAATTTTATCTCTTTTTTGATTTCCTATTCCCCATGGCCAACGTACTCAACTTTTCTTTAGTGAAATTCAAGAAAGGGGATACGGAATATGGTATAGGTTGGTTTCCCTTAGGCGGTTACGTAAAGATTGCCGGCATGGTGGATGAGAGCATGGATAAAGAGCAATTAAAAGCCGAGCCCCAACCGTGGGAGTTCCGTTCCAAACCAGCGTGGCAGCGATTAATTGTTATGTTAGGCGGCATTATTGTAAATGTGATCGTTGGCGTGTTGATTTTTATCGGCATGGTCTATGCCCTGGGCGATCGCTATATTTTAAATGACTATGTGAATAGCCACGGTGGCGTGCAGGCACTTGATCTGGCAAAACAGATTGGCATTCAAACAGGCGATAAGATTATTAAGATCAACGGCCAGAAATTTGAATATTTTGATGATGTAGCAAAACCCGATGTACTTCTTTCACATAACTCTTCTTATACTGTTTTACGGGGAGATAAGGAAATTGAAATCCCGATTCCATCAAATTTCATTGAGCAATTTGACAAGAAAGAAGCTGTTGCCAACTTTTTAATTCCACGCAGGGTGCCGGTGGTCGATGAGGTTAGTAAGGGCACGATTGCCGATCGCATTCATCTGCAACGAGGCGATTTAATTGTAGCTGC
>JAGPBO010000205.1 GCA_018063305.1 Cyclobacteriaceae bacterium | reverse complement strand
CCTTCTTTGTCTTTACGCTCTTACTGGTACCTGCCCTCTTTATCAATCTGATTGGTAACTCAATAATAGCCAAGCGTATTGTATTCAATGCGATGGTGGGTTGGTCACTGTTCGTGCTTTTCTTTATCAGTGTGGCGGCTGTGGGTATAAGCATTCCGCAAATCGTGTATGCCTTTAAAGAAGAAGGCGAGTATAAAGTAGAAAAAACTTTTGCTGTTACTGGAAAAACAGCGGTGTTACGGGTTAATGAAACTGGATTGGATGATTACGACATGACATCCCTAACCATTAAAGGCTACGAAGGCACCGAAATAAAATTAGTTGAGCGTTTTGAAGCACAGGGAAATACCCGGAAAGCTGCAAGCGAGAATGCCCAGATGGTTGTGTACAACGTAGTTCAACAAGATAGCATCCTGATGTTCGACTCAAATATTACCTTTAAAAAGGACGCCAAATTCAGAGCGCAACGTTTAGATATGGATCTCTATATCCCGTATAACGCACTTTTTGTGATTGAAGAAGATATGTGGCGATTGATTGACAACAATTATCGTGACTATGATGGATACCGGGATTCTAATTTTGATAAAACGTGGCGCATGACTGATCGGGGCTTTGAATGTGTGAATTGCAGCGAGCCTACCGAATCGCGTTCGTCACGCCTAAAGGATCAATACGGCTTACGCGACTTTAATCAAATAGATATTGCGGGCTTTTTCGATATTGAAATTCAACAGGGAGAAGACTACGCTGTTGATCTCGATGGCATTACGAAAGAGAAAAACCGGTACAATGTTTATGTCAGTGGCGAGACGCTTGTTATTGATTTTGATGATGAGAGCAATTTCTTTTGGAAAAAAGACTTCTTCAAGGAGAATAAAATAAAAATAAAAATTGTACTTCCACACCTGGAAGAGTTGAAGGTGACGGGTGCGGGGCAACTATCTTTTATTGGATTTGATGAGTCGGATGTGGAGGTGAAGTTATTAGGCGCTATAGAAGCGGAGGGTGACCTCACTGCTAATAACCTCACTATTAACCTTACCGGGGCAACCAGCCTGGAGTTAAAGGGAAGCGGTAATTTTATGGAGGCCAATGCCACAGGCGCCTCTGCCCTTCGTGCTTACAACTATGAAGTAGATGAAGCTATTGTAGAGGCTCGCGGAGCTTCTTCGGCAAAGGTATATGTAACCCGTAAATTAGAAATCACAAAAGGCATTGCCAGTTCTGTTTCCCATCGGGGCGATCCTGAAATTATCAGAAGGAATTAATATTATTTTTTATCGAGCTAATGAAAGGTGTTACCATCACCCTTCATTTCTTTTTTAGTACATTTCACCATCATAGATTAATTCTTTGCAATGAAGGTGAGATTAAAATTTCTGGGTGCTGCCCGCAGCGTAACGGGTTCAAAATATTTACTTGAAATCGATAGCCGAAAAATCCTGATTGATTGCGGGCTATTTCAAGGGAAAAAAGAATTACGCGAAAGAAATTGGCAGCCGCTTCCTATCGATCCTGCCACCTTACACACCGTAATTATTACCCATGCCCACATTGATCATATTGGGTATCTGCCTCGGTTGGTGAAGGATGGTTTTAGAGGTCGTATTGTCTGTACACATGCTACCGAAGATCTGATGAAAATTATGTTGTTAGATGCCGGCAAGCTACAAGAAGAAGAAGCACAGTTTGCCGCTAAGAAAGGCTATTCGAAACACAGCAAGCCCGAGCCGCTATTTACCGTAGAAGATGCGGAGGTGGTCTTAACTATGATTGATAGTGTACGATTAGAAAAAGAGATTAAAATTTTTGATCATGTTTCATTAACCTACCACAATGCCGGTCACATTCTGGGTTCGGCCATTGCCGAAATAAAACTCAACACAAATCATCATGTAAAAAAAATAATCTTTTCAGGTGATTTAGGGCGTTTTAATGATCCAATTATGTATGCGCCAAAAAGCATAGATGAAGCGGATATACTTATCGTGGAGTCTACCTATGGCAATCGACTTAACCCCATGGAGGACGTTGAAACTGAATTGGCGCAAATAGTCAATGACGCAGTTGCTAATGAAGGTGTAATTCTTGTTCCTGCTTTCGCGGTGGGCAGAACGCAATCATTAATATATTATTTCCATCTGTTAATGGAGAAGAATTTAATTCCCACGCTTCCCATATACCTGGATAGCCCCATGGCCATCAGTGTAACTGAATTATACGAACGACATGGTGATTCGCATAAAATAAAAGTAGAACGTAAAGACGGGCGATTGCTCAGTATTTTTGATTCACCCAATATCCACTTTTGCAATTCAGCAGAATCTTCAAAGGCACTGAATGATCTTAAAAAATCTGCGATCATTATCTCCTCAAGCGGAATGGCTACCGGTGGGCGAATTCTCCATCATTTATTTCATCGGTTACGAAACGAAAAGGATACGGTTTTGTTGGCGGGCTACCAGGCAGAAGGTTCACGGGGAAGAAGGCTACAGGACGGGGAACCGCTAATAAAAATATTCGGTGAGGAAGTACCTGTACGCTGCCACGTAAAAACCATTCACGGACTCTCGGCTCATGCCGACCAAGAGGAACTACTTCAGTGGCTGAGTAATTTTAAACAAAGTCCCAAGCGTGTTTTTATTACACATGGTGAAATAGATAGTGCCACCGAGTTGGCAAAAAAAATAGAAGCCATCGGCTGGGAGGCCATCATTCCTGAATATCTGGAATCTTTTGAGCTTTTTGATGGTATTTAATCCGGCAGAAGGGCTTTCTATAAGGTCTTAATAAGAATTACCTATTTTATTTTTCAACCCGTGCAACCTCAAGCACCTACCTTGCATCTTGTTAGTGTATCGAGAATTTAAATGGAGTTTACGATTTACCGCGCGAAGGACGTAGAATTAGTAGAAGGCTGCAAACGACAGAATCGGAATGCACAAAAGCGCCTATACGAACAGTATGCTTCGAAGTGGTATGCACTCTGTTGCCGGTATATTAAGGATAGAATGGAAGCGGAGGATGTACTGATTATTGCCTTCACCAAAATTCTAAATAAGATAGATCAATACACAGGTGAAGGCAACTTTGAAGGTTGGATGCGCAAGGTGATCGTTAACGAAGCCTTAAGTTATTTGAGAAAAAATAAAAACATGTACCTGGAAACAGACATTGAAGCGGCCGATTATGAACCTGATTATGAAAATCTGGAAAAAAATCTGGAGGCGGAAGATCTGTTAAAGATGATTGATCAACTGCCCACCGGGTATCGGATAGTCTTTAATCTCTTTGCTATTGAGGGCTACTCACATCAGGAAATTGGCGAGCAATTAGGGATTAGTGAAAGCACTTCCAAATCTCAACTGAGTAGGGCCCGGGCCTCTTTACAAAAAAGTTTGCAGGAAGCAGAACAAAAATTGGTTCAAAAATTTAAAGAATATGAGCAACCCAATCGATCAACTATTTAAGAATAAGCTGGGTGATCTTCGAGCCACTCCTTCCGCGGAAGCGTGGATGAAAGTCGAAGCCGGGTTATCAAAAAAAAATAACAAGGTAATCTTATGGCGCATTGCGGCAGTGCTTGCTCTATTTGGATTACTAACAGCCACCTGGCTGTACACCACCGAAACAAATCAGCAAGTAAAATCTATAAGTCAAACAGAACCCACTATCCAAGAATCTACTTCGGCAGTAAATAGCTTACCAAGCGTTGTGCCCGTAGAAACAGAAAAGAAAAACCTTCAACAAACCGAAACCAAGTCTCTGAAAAAACAAAAAAACAGATCTACGGAAGTAGCTGCAAATAATATAAGTACCGAACCGCTTAAAGAAGAGCAACAAACAGTGCCGTTAGGGATTGATCAGAATATAGTGATGGAAGCAATGACTGTTGCAAAAGTAGAAAAACCAATTGTGATCGAATTTACACTCGATGCGATTACAACGGAAACGCAACAAGTTGCACAAGCCCGTGAAGAAAAAAGCACTGGGCTTAAAAAGATTTTTGATAAGGCCCTTGAATTAAAAAATGGCGAAAGTGATTTCGGAAGCCTGCGCGATGCCAAGAATGAACTATTCGCCCTTGATTTTAGAAAAGATAAAACGAAAAGAAACTGAGTATGAATGCTAAGAATATTTTAACAGCAATAGTATTGCTTGCCGGGTTTACCTGCCAGGCCCAAACAAAACCAGCCGATACCGTGGTTATCAAAGTTGGTGAAGCCAGCAAAATCACGGTTACGATTCAGGATAAAAAGGATCTGGAGACCATGAAACAATATGACTTCCAAAAACTGATGACTGATTTGATTACTAAGCTGGAACAAAAAGATACGGTGAAACAGCAAGAATCTTCCTCCACCTACTTATTGAATGAGCCTGAACCCGAAGAGAGTAAGGAAGAGGAAACGGTTTTTGACAATGACGAAGACTGGGACACCCATAACCATAAAACCTGGCATGGCCGGAGAACCTATCCTTCCATAAATTTTGATGTCGGGATGAATAACTATTTGTCGGGCGGAAAATTTCCGGATGGCGATAACAGTTTATACACTGTAAAGCCGTGGGGGTCGTGGTACGTGGCTATTAATTCCAATCTAAGAACCCGGGTCTCAAACAAATTCTTTGTGGAGTGGGGACTGGGTGTAAGCTGGTATAATTTCAAATATCAGAATGAACAAACACAAATGAGCAAAGACGATAACTCAGTTGTTTTTGCACTGGATACCCGCGATGTCGATTATATCAAAAGTAAACTAACGGCTACCTACATCAATGCTTCACTGATACCCGTCTACGATTTTGGTGGTAATCGCAGAAAGCCCAGCTTCTTTGATGGTCATAGTTCTGATTCTTTTAGATTCGGTGCCGGACCCTATATTGGATACCGAATCGACAGCTATAGCAAGCAAGCCTTTAACGAAAGTGGTGATAAGAAAAAAGTACACGATCATGACAATTTCTACCTAAATAATATACGCTATGGCGTACGGGTACAAGTCGGTTATCAGGATGTCGACTTTTTCTTTAACTACGATCTGAATGAATTATATATTCAAGACAAAGGCCCGAAGTTAAACGCTTTCAGTTTTGGAATAACTTTCTAAAGCGAAGGCAACTTAATAAAGGAGTCTGCTACCGGAACTGGTGGCAGACTTTTTATTTAAATGCTTCTCCGCGGCTAATCACCATTTCCTTCTCATCGCCACGCAAGTGCAATAGATTAGAAACTCTTTCGGGCGTAGGCCATTGAATAAAATACCACGCTAACGTTAGCCCGAAAAAGATGCTGAAGATTTGATTGCCGGTGGCTACCAGCCCTAAAGGCATCAGGGTAACAACAACAAAATGCCAAACCATCTCCCTCAAAAGTAATGAGCCTACTTTCTCCAACTTAATCCCAAGTCCAATGAGGGTCGCTACACTTCTGGCTTTCCTTGCAGTACGTACATGAACAGTTGTTAGGATCATCAAAGCAATTACGCCAAGACCAACGATGACATAGGTAATTATATCTTCTCGGTCAATCCAAGGTTGCCCAACATAGAAATAAGACTGTGCATAAAAATAAATGAACAGGATCAAGGGTACCATCATCAATTGATAGCCTGTATTATTGAGTTTGTAAAAAAAATCTTTAACGGAATTAAATTTCATTTTTGGCGAATCCGAATTTTAATCAAATTTAATTAATTAACTTAGCCTTCAATTCAGTCAGTTAAATGGAGGCACTAGGAAATTTATCCCGAAAAGAACAGGTTATTAGAAGCGCAGCGGAGTTGTTTCGCGAAAAGGGATATGCCGCATCTTCCATGCGCGACTTAGCTCAGAAATTAGGTATTGAAGCTGCAAGTCTCTATTCGCACATTAAGTCAAAGGAGGAAATACTTCAGAGTCTTTGTTTCGATATGGCTACTGAATTCCGTAAGTCTTTGGCCGAGGTAGAGAGCAAAAATCACACGGCCACGGAAAAACTTCGGCACGGCATTATTGGTCATATCCAGGTTATGGCAAAAGATCTTACTGCTTCAGCTGTTTTTATGAATGAACACCGGCATTTAAGCCAACCTTTTCTCCGCGATTTTCTTTTACTACGAATCAATTACATAAACCGATTTAAGGCGATCATTGAAGAAGGCGCAAGCAAAGGCGAATTCAAAGATACTATCGACAAAAAATTGGCAGTAATGACATTGTTTTCATCCCTAAACTGGATGCCCATGTGGTACGATCCATCCAGTAAAATTGACCCAGCCGAATTAGGCCAGCAGTTAGCCGACATGCTGGTGAACGGCCTTAAGAAGGGCTAAAATTTCCTTATATCTTGTTTTTTGTGTGCGTTCATAACTTTGTTACGTCTCGCACTGTTATATTTGCAAACGATTGTTAGGATATTAAAATCACTATTATGTACGGAGGCGGAAATACTTTTGAAGGGATCAAAACGGATAGTATTGCAACTGAAGATCCAACCAAGTTAGCCGAATTTGAAGCGCGTATCGAACGGGGTGAAAAAATAGAACCTGCAGATTGGATGCCTCAACTTTATCGCAAGCAATTGATTCGAATGATCGAGCAACATGCGC
>JAGPBO010000203.1 GCA_018063305.1 Cyclobacteriaceae bacterium | reverse complement strand
CGGCTTTCGGCCGGATGAGAAGCAATCAAACTGTTTGGGATGTCAAATTTGAATTCAGAAAGTTTCATAAGCTTACGGGCTTTAACCCATGAAAGGGTTGGTTTTTTTAATAAGGAGGCAAAAATAAGATTTGTTTTCTCTCAAAGAGATTTATTTGAAGGTTTTTAGAAACATTTTGTCGCTATAACCGTCTCTTTTAAGAATTGATATCAGTAAAAAGAAAAATGAACGGTTTCAGCAAAAAACCCCGTTTATTGCAACCCGAAAACATAAAAAGTGCGTTAAACTCACATGCTAACCCTTCGATTAATTTTTGAGAGCCTTGGTTTTGCCTGGCGAGCGCTTAAATCCAACATTCTCCGGACTGTCCTTTCCTTGTTGGGCGTAACCATTGGTATCTTTTCCATCATTGCCGTTTTAACACTGGTCGATTCCTTAGAGAAAAATATTCGCGACAGTTTTGATTTTTTGGGAAGCAATGTGATTTATGTGGGTAAATGGCCGTGGGTTCGTGATGGGGGTCGTGATGCATGGAAAGAGTTTATTAAGCGTCCAAATGTTTCCTACGCTGAGTACAAATTTTTACGGGCTAACATGAAGGATGCTCAAACAGTAGCCATCTACGCGAATGCCGGTGGGCTTACTGTAAAGGCAGGAAATAACGGAATCAGTCAGATTACCTTAAAGGGGGCTGACTTAGATTTTGACAAATTATTTGAAATTAATGTCGAGCATGGCCGCTATCTCACCAACGATGAAATTGAAGGCGGTCGAAATGTGGTGATTATTGGTTATGAGGTTGCCAAAGCGCTATTCCCAAATGATGATTCTTCGTTGGGGATGCAGGTGAAAATCAGAAACCTTAAGTTCAATATTGTAGGAGTGATAAAGCGGGAAGGAGAAAATTTTATAGGTACCCCAAGCAACGACTACAGTGTAATCATTCCCTACGATTCCTTTAGAAAATTATATCAAACGGGTACGGGCCGATGGAATGAACTCGGATCGGATATTGGCCTTAAAGGGTTTGAATCAGATATTGGTTTAGTTGAATTAGAGAATGAAGCCCGCGGTTTAATGCGGGTTAAACGCGGACTTAAACCTATTATGAAAGATAACTTTGCTTTAAACAGGCCAGAGGCTATTGCCAATGCGATAAGTGGTGTCTTTGATGTGTTGAGTATTGCCGGTTGGATTATTGGTGGATTCTCCATGTTGGTGGGTGGCTTTGGAATTGCCAACATCATGTTCGTTTCTGTAAAAGAACGAACCAGTATTATCGGCCTGCAGAAATCGCTCGGAGCAAAGAACTATTTTATTCTGTTTCAGTTCTTATTCGAGTCAATCTTTTTGAGTCTTATTGGTGGCTTAACAGGATTGTTCCTGGTATGGTTATTAACCTTGGCCCCTTTTGGAAGCCTACAGGTAATACTTTCTGTTAAGAATATAGTGCTGGGACTCGGTGTATCATCGGTTATCGGACTGATTGCCGGAATTGTACCGGCCGCCATGGCCGCTAGGTTGGATCCGGTAATTGCTATCCGAGCGTAAATAACTGTTTTTAAAAAGAAGGGATTAATCAAAACGCTTAATCCCTTCTTTTATTTAATCCTCTTTCTCTTCTTTAATATCTGTGCCGGTACTAATCTTCTCTTTGATTTTCTTTTCGATTTCCTCCGCGAGCTCAGGGTTATCTTCAATCAATTGTTTTACCGTATCACGACCCTGGCCGAGCTTATTTCCGTTATAAGAAAACCAGGAACCAGCCTTTTGAATCACATTAAGTTCAACACCTAAATCAACAATCTCTCCTGATTTAGAAATACCTCTTCCATACATGATGTCAAACTCCACCACTTTAAAAGGTGGTGCCACTTTATTCTTTACCACCTTTACCTTCACCCGGTTTCCGGTAATGTCATCGGGGCTTTCTTTAATCTGACCAATTCTGCGAATGTCGAGACGCACTGAGGAGTAAAACTTCAGCGCATTTCCACCTGTTGTCGTTTCAGGATTACCGAACATGATCCCGATTTTTTCACGTAGCTGATTAATGAAAATACAAGCACAACCGGTTTTGCTAATAGTGCCTGTCAGCTTTCTTAATGCTTGTGACATTAGTCGTGCTTGCAAGCCCATTTTGCTTTCACCCATTTCACCTTCCAATTCTGCTTTGGGTACGAGAGCCGCTACAGAATCTATTACTATAATATCAATCGCCCCTGATCGAATCAGATGCTCGGCAATCTCAAGGGCTTGTTCGCCATTGTCGGGTTGCGAGATCAAAAGATTCTCCGTGTCAATACCCAATTTCTCGGCATAGGTTTTATCAAACGCATGTTCGGCATCAATGAATGCAGCTAATCCACCTTTTTTCTGTGCTTCCGCAATACAATGCATAGTAAGCGTTGTCTTACCCGAAGATTCTGGCCCATAAATTTCAGTAACCCGGCCTCGCGGTATACCACCAATACCTAGCGCTATATCCAAGCCTAAAGAACCAGTAGAAATGGCGGGCACATCCATCACTTTGGTATCATTTAACTTCATTACGGTTCCTTTTCCGTAGGTCTTCTCTAATTTGTCAATGGTAAGTTGTAGGGCTTTCAACTTTTCTTTCGAGTCACTCTTGGCTTCGCTCATATGAATTTTAAGTCTGTTTTTACAATTTTATAAGATTCCGACTCCTAAATTACTACAATACATAGTATTTACAAGGGTTTCGGCACTTAAAAGCTAATTAATTTAGTATTTAAAGATTAAATCCAGCTAGAATGACCTAAAAATAAGGAATGAAGTTCAGGAGATTTAATTTGCGACCCTGTCCATGGTAAAAAAGATTTTTATTGGTTTTCTGGCTGTTTCGTTGGTCCTAATTCTATGGAATTGGCAGTTAGTTCTATATGGTGCGCGTCAGGGGTATGGGCAATTGAAAATTGTGATCGAGGCGAAGCCTATTGTGGAGCTAATGGACGATCCTGCGTTCCCCGATTCATTAAAAATGAAGCTTGAACTAATTCAAGAGATTAGAAAATATGCGATTGATTCGCTTGGGCTCAAGGATACTAAAAATTATACGACCGTCTATGATCAACACGGGGAAGAAATAATGTGGGTTGTTCAGGCGTGCGAACCTTTTCAGCTTGCCCCTAAAATGTGGACGTTTCCTATTGTAGGTGCCATGCCCTACAAAGGTTTCTTTGAAAAGGAGAGGGCCGTGAATGAAAGAAACCAACTGGAGCATGAGGGCTATGATACCAGCATTCGAAACCCGGGAGGTTGGTCAACGCTGGGATGGTTTACTGATCCTATCCTAAGTAATATGCTGAAAAGGAATGAAGGGGATTTGGCCAGTCTCATCATTCATGAAATGGTGCATGCTACGGTCTTTGTTAAAGATGATGTTAATTTCAATGAGAACCTGGCATCTTTTGTTGGCGACACGGCTGCTTATTATTTTCTGACTTCACATTTTGGCCGTGACTCGAAGCAGTTTATTCAATACCTGCAGGAGGATCAGGATTACAGAATCTACAGTCGACACATATTGAGGGGCACTCAATCCCTCGATAGTCTTTATAAAAGTTTTGACTCATCCGAATCCTTCGAAACTAAAAAACATAAGAAAGAAGCTATGATTCGACAGATTATGACTTCGACAGATACGCTCTCTTTATTCAGAGCCCGGAAATCTTCGGCTAACCGAATGCCGAACAACACGTACTTTATGTCTTATCATTTATACCAAGCCCGGCAGGGTAATTTTAAAAAAGAACTGGATATTGATTTTGACGGAGATCTGAAAGCATTTATAAAACATCTTTCTGAAAAGTATCCCTTTCTTTAGTGTGATGATAGTGTAACGCAGCTATTAAGGAATTGTTAAGGCGTTAGCAGTGGTTTTTAAATAGGTTAATTTGTCTCTATTTTTAGCGACACGTAAATCGAAATAATTATATGGGCAAATCATCGCAAAAAGTTTTAGTAGTAGATGATGAAGAACCCATCCTTGAACTTTTAAAATACAATCTGGAGAAACAAGGCTATGAAGTAAAAACAGCGACTGATGGTTTTCGGGCCGTGGAGATTGCTAAAAAATTTCATCCCGATTTAGTGTTGCTCGATATCATGATGCCTAAGATGGATGGGGTAGAAACGTGTCGTCTTATCCGGGCTATGCCAGAAATGGTTAATACGTTTATTGTTTTTTTAACAGCACGTGCCGAGGAATACTCAGAAGTGGCGGCCTTTGATGTTGGGGCCGATGATTATATTCTTAAGCCAATAAAACCGCGGGCCTTGATGAGCCGCATTAGTGCTTTATTTCGTAGAGACTCAAAAAAGAAAAACACCTCTACTCAGATTAAGATTGATGATTTGTTGATTGATCGAAGCAGTTACACGATTCATATAAAAGGAAAAGAAATTTCGCTACCCAAAAAGGAGTTCGAATTGCTATTTTTTCTTGCTCAAAATCCGAACAAAGTATTTAGCCGCGATGATTTATTGAAGAATATCTGGGGAACGGATGTTTACGTATTAGCCCGCACCGTTGATGTTCATATTCGTAAAGTGCGCGAAAAGATTGGAGATGATTATATTTCCACCGTAAAGGGGGTTGGGTATAAGTTCAACCTTAGTTAGTGCATGGTGTATAGCGCCCGTACGTTGGCTCTTTCGTTAGCAACTTCTGTTGCCTCGGTTACTTCCTTAATTCTTTCACTGTTTGATAGTGTCGGGACGGATACCCTTTGGATTATTGCAATTATTAGCTTCTCAATCACTTTTGTGGTCATCGATGGTTTATTAGAGTTCTTGATTTTTAGAGAGATTAATAAGATATATAAAATGATGGATAAATTCCGTAAAAAGCCACTCACTAACTTTTCGAAGCAAAAATCAGAGTCATTAAATCCATTGCAAAAGATTAATGACGAAATTTTTTCATTTGCAACCTTCAAGCAAAAAGAAATTGATGAACTTAAAAAAGTTGAAGTATTTCGTAAAGACTTTATTGCAAACGTATCACACGAATTAAAGACACCCATCTTTGCGGCACAAGGGTTTGTACATACCCTATTGGATGGAGCTGTTAAAGACAAAAATGTTAGAAAAAGGTTTTTAAAAAAAGCTGCCAAAAGTTTAGACCGACTTGATATCCTTGTACAAGATCTGCTTACACTTTCGCAGATTGAGACGGGTGGTATTAAGATGAGGTTCGAACGCATTGATTTATATAAGTTATGTGCTGAAGTAGTGGATCAATTTGAGGCGAAAGCCGAAAAGAGAAACGTTAAGCTAAAGCTACAAGCCGATCAACGCAAGATCAATGTTTATGCCGATTGGCAACGAATAACACAGGTGGTTACCAATCTGGTTTCAAATGCAGTGAATTATACCCCGGAAGGCGGGGACATTACCATTTCGTTTGAGGCAAAGGAAAAATATGTTACTACGTTTATTTCTGATACTGGAGTGGGTATTCCGGAAGAGCATCTGACTCGAATTTTTGAGCGGTTCTACAGGGTTGACAAAAGCCGTAGTCGTGAGAAGGGTGGCACAGGTCTTGGATTGGCCATTGCAAAACATATACTGGAAGGCCACAACAGCAAACCGGAAGTTGAGAGTACAGTTGGAAAAGGGTCTGTCTTTAGCTTTACGCTAAGCCGGTCGCGTGCCGATAGCTTAGATATAGATGAGTCGTAGTAATTTGCGGCTGTGAAAATTCCTAAGTTTAAATTTGAGGAGGCTATCCTTTACCAGGATTCTGACTTTATTATTATTAACAAGGCCCCGTTTATCAGTACGCTGGAAGACAGGAACGATAGCCAGAACATACTTTACCTGGCCCGCCAGATTGAATCCGATGCGCAGGTTTGTCATCGGCTCGACAAAGAGACCTCTGGGGTATTAGCCATTGCCCGCCACCCCGAAGCTTACCGCCATTTAAGCATGCAGTTTGAAAATAGAGAAGTGACCAAAACATACCATGCTGTGGTAGATGGGCTCTTCAGCTTCGATAATCAGTTGGTGGACGCACCGATTTTGAAGCAAAATGATGGGACGGTGAAAATTTCCCGATCGGGCAAAGATGCGCAAACCTATTTCACTACGCTTCAATCGTATAAGAGCCATACCTTATTGGAATGCAAGCCTATTACGGGTCGAATGCATCAAATTCGAATTCATTTGGCTATGCTAAAAGCGCCCATAACGGGCGATGGCCTCTATGGCGGGAAGGATTTTTATGTTTCGTCCGTAAAGCGAGGGTTTAATTTAAAGAAAATGACTGATGAGCAGCCTCTGATGCGGAGAGTGGCATTGCATGCATTTTCGCTGGAGTTTACCTTATTGAGTGGCAAAAAAACTATCACCACAGCCCCTTATCCTAAGGATTTTCAGGCACTTATACGGCAATTGGAAGAAAACAGGCGTTAATTTTGTTTTTGGAGTCAGAGATAATCTGCCTAAATCTGTGGCCATGCTTGCATATTCAGTTTCTTGAATCTACTTTTGTGTCCCTTTTTAAAGGGGTAATTGTAATAATAATAGGTTTTTAAAGCTAAAAAAGTGGATCATAACAGCTATAAAACGATCAATGC
>JAGPBO010000028.1 GCA_018063305.1 Cyclobacteriaceae bacterium | reverse complement strand
AAGGCAACTTACTTACCATCGCTTTGAGCGACCGCCCCCGTACATCCACAAAAATTTCGGACCCGGGAGATGAAAAATCCTTTGTTACATAACCTAACCCAATACCTATGCTCAACATGGGCGATTGTGTACCGGAAGTCACTTTGCCAATTATATTACCCGCTCCATCTTTTAAAATGTAATCGTGACGCGGAATGCCTTTATCAATCATTTTGAAGCCAACCAGTTTTTTGGTTACCCCTTCTTCTTTCTGTTTTTTTAGATTTGCTGAGTTCGTAAATTCTTTTGTGAATTTTGTGATCCAACCTAACCCTGCTTCCAGCGGAGACGTGGTGTCATCAATATCGTTGCCGTATAAACAAAAGCCCATCTCCAACCGTAAGGTATCGCGTGCTCCTAATCCAATCGGTTTTATATTTTCATTTTTACCGGCTTCAAAAACAGCATTCCAGATTTTTTCAGCATGTTCGTTGTCAACATAGATCTCGAACCCACCAGCACCCGTATAGCCGGTGTTGCTAATGAGTACATCTTTTACTCCTGCCAATTCACCCATTTCGAAGTGATAATATTTAATGGCACTTAAATCGATTTTGGTAAGTCTCTGTAAAACCTCCGCGGCTTTTGGCCCTTGCACAGCAAACAGACACTTGCTATCAGAAATATTTTTAAGAATGGCTCCTTTCGTATTATGTTTTGAAAACCAGCTAAAATCTTTGTCGATGTTCGAAGCATTGACCACAATAAAATAATCGTTGTCTTTAATCTTGTATACGATCAGGTCATCGATAATGCCTCCGGTTTCGTTGGGCAGGCAAGTGTATTGCGCCTGCCCATCCACCAATTTAGAGGCATCGTTACTGGTAATGCGTTGAATGAGATCAAGTGCATCAGGGCCTTCTACTTTAAATTCGCCCATGTGCGATACATCAAAAACACCAACACTCTTGCGAACTGCCATGTGCTCTTCAATATCGGAAGAATACCGGACCGGCATTAAGAAGCCACCAAAGGGCACAATCTTGCCACCTAGTTTAACATGAAGTTCGTGCAGAGGTATTTTCTTGTCCATGATATAAATTTTATGAGGTAAAAGTAAACATTGAATGGGATAAATTCATGCTATCAACTTTGATAACTAACCCTCAATGTCAAAAAAGTCTGGATTCTCTTTAATGTATTGATTAAAATATCGGGCTGGCAGTACCTTCTTCAATTTATCCAAGCTGTCATTGGCCTCATCATCAAAGCCTATCAAGGCGGCCTCCTTAATGTAGGCTTTCAAAAGCTTGATCGAGTTGGGCCGGGCAAGCAAGCCGGATACTAAAATGGAATAAGACTTTATCCGATCGGTGGTATCCAGTGAAAAATGTCGGGCCGAGAAAATAAGACCTTCTGCAAAATGGATGTTTGCTGTACTCAAATATTCAAAACCAATCCGGGCTTCCTCAGCTCGGCCAGAATAGTCATTCTGCAAGGTTTGTAGATAAACTAACTCGTTAGGGAAAGAGGGCTTGAGAGATTGAATTTTTTCAAGGTCTTGCTGTAAAAACAATTCTATATTGGTTTCTGCAAGAAGCATCAGGTTGAGAATAAGAATTTGATCATGCACATGCTTATCGGTTAACTTAAGTCCTTTCGTATGCTCAAGAATTTTAACAGCTGTTACTGGATCGTCCTGCGCATACCATTTCTTACTGAAATCAAGAATAGTGCGTGCTTTTAATTCTTCCTGCTGGATGGACTGGGTTATTTTCCAGAACGTGAGCGTGTCAAGCCAATTTATTTTATAGCGTATATACCAATATTTGTCTTCATCGGACATGCCATTTATTTGAGCGGGAGATGCGGATAAAACCGTAAGGCTATTTTTTGAGATTTCAACATTCGTTTCATCGCTCGATCGGGCTAAACTATCCCACAACGGTAGCGCCAGCGCCAGGCTATCAGATTCCGTTTGTGCGATGGCTTCATAGAGTAATGCCTTTGGCTGATTTTTATCTTTTGCTATTTCAAAGTAGTTCGCAGCAATCTGCGGATTATTTTGTTCAAGGGCCCACATGCCTAGCAGGGTAAAGTATTTACCACGCCCTGTACGATAGGCCACTTCACGGATAAGATCAAAGGCTCGCTTTATCTCACCTTGAGCATAATACGCTTGCGAGGCTGCTACTAATATGGCTTCTTTAAAAGATTCGTTAACAGGTTTACGTGCCAGCAATACAGCCTGGGCGAGATGGACTGTATCTACCGTATATAATTGATTGATGAAATAGTTGCAAATAAAAGTGGCCTGTGTGGCTGAAACCATCGTATCACTTGGAGAAATATATTCTACTTCAATAGGCAGACTTTGAAGGTTGGCGAGTGCAAGCGTGTTGGCTCTTGGACCAAGTTTTTGCGACCCGATAAGCTGTAGTAACGAATCGGCCGGATAGGTAAGTTTAAATTTGGCACTTGTCGCAAGCAAATTTGTTTCTGCCATTTCTTTTGTTGCCCGCGACTTACGGGCTTCTTGAAAGGAAAGCAGGGCCGAGTCCGACATTTTTAATTCTGAAAACACGAGACCCAATGCATTGTGAACAATACCACTGGTTGGAAATTCTTCTTTGGCCTGCTCTAGTATCGTTAATGCCTGAAGTGGATTGCCCGTACGTAAATAGGATTCACTTAAATTCAGAAAGGCGAACTCAGTTGGATTTCCGCTGCTTGCTTCAGCGAGTTCAAGTCTTTCTTTCGCTAGTTCCAGACGAGCGCTCTGTATGGAGGCCAATGCATAGTGTGCGTGATGATTTTGATTTCGATAAAAAATAGACTTATTATAAAACCCTTCTGCAAGGGGGCCATCATTCTGCGCATAATATAAATCGCCATAGCCATTGTAATAGGCTGCATAAATTTGATTAAGAGGTGTTCGCCAGCTCGTATCGAAAACCAAAAAGGCAAGACACGTAATGAGACCCATCATACGGAAAGTAAAATAGGGCATGGTTGTAGGCTTGTAAAGCACTTTATAAACCTGCAGATTTTTTGAAAGCATCGATCCAAAATTGGAAATGATGTATAGCATAAATATAATTCCGTACCCTAAATGGCTGTACATGACCACATCTTTTAAAAGATTAAAGACCACATCATTGGCTGTTGCCAGCAGGTAGCCTATCGTACTGAAGGATAGTAGCGTTAAGGAAAGAATTAAATAAATGCCATACGGATCGGATGGAAGAATGGATGCATATTGTGCTTCCCGTTGACGGAAGCCCCAGATACCCAGTACGGATGAAATCGTAAACAGAAAAAAGAAGTCGATAACCCAGATGTTTATATTCAGGTACCCGATATTAATTCCGTAAGCAAGTAAGAGGTTGAGTAAATAGAATCCAGTTAAGATTAAAAAATGACGAAGACTTTTTGTTTGGCGGGTGCTTTGTGTGAGGATGCTAACAAATGCAGCCGGAATTTCGGGACCAATCATTAAAATAAAAATGAGCGAAAGAATAAGCCCGGGTGTATATCCATTTACAGAAATATGTAAGAGTGGATTTTGCACTTGGCTAAACTGAACCAGAACTGCGCCTAAAATCAAAAAAAGAAACGCAAATGAAAACAGCCGGATAAAGAATGAAGTCTGGCTGCGAAAGGCTTGAAAATAATAGGCGAGCGCTATGATAAAGATTAATACTATGGCAGCGGGCATCTTATTAGTCAGCCCAAATACTTCGAGTGCCTCAAACTGTAAACTGATAAGCAGTAACGAAAAAATTCCGACACCGATCAGAAACCAAAATCGGCTTAGTGTGGTAATAAGGGTAAGGGATACTAGTGTGAAAATGAGGAGCGAGCCAAGAAAAATATAAGGGGCTGTAAGATTAGGATTCAGGGGACTACCTAGCTGAGCTTCCGTAATCATAAAAATATCAGCTTGAACAGGAAGACTACGCAAGCCCATCTGGACAAAACGGATTGGAGTTTCTTCCTGCTGGAGTTCCTGATAATGTTGCCAGGTTATAACCGGTGCTGGAGAAAGTAGGTATGAATACCAGAAAAATCCTATAGCAAGAATGAGTAAGGTGCTAAGAAACCAGAAAAAGTATTGGTTGGGTTTACTCCAGGATTTCCAAAATTGAAGGGTATGCATACTTCCGGTATGTTAAGTAGCAAGTTTACCTTTAATAATAAGGATTAGCAACGAGAGAGAGTTACTCCAGTACCTTAGGCACCCGGAAGTAGTCAGAATCTTTTTTAGGAGCACTTTTTAAGGCTAGTTCGTGGTCAAGATGAGGACGCACGATGTCTTCGCGCAGCGCATTGACTTCATGACTCATGGTGGTAAGCGGCACTACACCCTCTGTATTTACCTCATTTAATTTTTCAACGAAAGAAAGGATGTTGGTCATATCCTGCATCATTTTTTCTGAATCCTGTTCATTGAACTCAAGCCGGGCGAGGTGTGAAATTTTATTCAATGTGTCTTTATCAATTTTCACGGTTCTTCAGTTCGGTTGCTATTACGTTAAACACTTTAGTTTTTAAATCTTCCAATTGATCTAAGGTGTACCCTATAGTTTCAATCGGTTCATGAAAAATTACATGGATAAGCCCCCGATGTAAGCGCATGGGTTGCTTATCGGGCAAAATTATCCAATTGTTAGGTAAGGAAACAGGCACTATAGGAATTTGTTTTTGAATGGCTGCCCGGAAGGCACCATCTTTAAAAGGAGTCATTCGAGGTGGATTTTTACTTACGATGCCCCCTTCAGGAAAAATTACCAGACTTTTCCCATCGTCTATTGCCTGAAGAGATTTTAAAATGGTGTTCATCCGACTCTTAAGTTTAGACCGATCTACGGTGATGTGAAGTTTTCTATACATGAATCCGAACAAGGGAATTTTTTCCATGTCATTTTTTCCAACAAATACGGCATTGATCGGATTGAGGCCTAAGGCGGCAATGTCGAGATATGAAAAATGATTTGGACAAAAAACGTATTGACGTTTTGGATCGAGCCGGGCGCGGCACTCTACTTTATAAGGAAGAAATGTAATCGGAAATAGTAGGTAGCCCCACCAACGGTTTATAACACCCACCAGCTTAAATTGCTTAGGAAAAAGGATCGGAATTAGGAAAAAAGGGAAAAGCAGGATGAAAACTACTGTAAAGAGAACGAAGCCATAATACGTATGCAGTGCTCTTAACAGTTTCATTAAAGAAATTAAGTAAGAATAAATTTATTCAAGGTATATAAAAAAGTCCTCTTCCGATCCGATCAAAAGAGGACTTGGTATAAGAAATAGTTGATTACTGCCCGATAATGCCATCCATTTTTGGGATGGTGATAATTTCTCTTTGGCGGCCATCAATATATCGGAAGCCAGTTTCGGAAAAGAAACCATCTTCTTCCAATTGAATTCGAATATCTTTTTTCCACTCAGGAATATTGACCGTACAATTCAACTCAATGGAATATGCTGTATTATAATGCAAAGGATAATCCCCGGTAAATGGTACACCTCCTTGCATATCCCACATGCCAACGGTTGTTCCGGCTGCATGCCCGTGAAAGCCAATGGGGTGTGTATAAATGGAAGGAGTAATTCCTTCGGCAATGGCTTGTTCGCGGGTGGCTTTTAGAATTTCGTTGCCCGTTCGGCCTAACTTATAATTATTTGTTAGCAAATCCTGCAGCCGGTTTCCTTTAGCAAAAGCATTTTTTAAATAAGTTGGCACTTCAGTTTCGCCTGCTTTAAGAAGATAGGCGTGTTGTTGCGTGTCTGTATTGAAGCGGAGATAGGTGATCCCAAAATCAACATGCAGAAAATCGCCTGGTTGAATTACCAGCGGCTGCGGACGCTTGGCCATAATGGCATCGGCTTCATTTCGTTGCGCGGATACAGTTGGATGAAACCACGTGTCCAATTTTAATTCCTTAATACGTTCGCGATACCACCACTCCACATCTTCTGTTGTTGTTACTCCGGGTTGAATAACTTTATCAGAAAAACCTTCCTGAATAATATCGTGCGCAATACGACAGATTTGTTGGTAGATGACCATTTCTTTTTCGGTTCGGGTCTCTAACCAACTAACCGCTAACTTTTCAGCCGAAACAACCTTGGATTGTAGATTCTTGGGTAACACTTTAATCAGATTATCGTAATCGTTGGAGGTAAGTCCATCGGCATGACCCCAAGAGGGTGATTTGTTTACGCCAATCTTTTTAGGATTACGTTCACTAATAATTTTTCCGAGTTGTGCCCACTGATCCGGGTTGGCATCAGGATCCCAGGCGCGCTTGAACATCTCGCCTACGTCATAGCGGGCCACGGCTAAATATTCTATTTCTTTATCGGCACCCCGATCGAAAGCGAGGAGCATCGTGGTTCTGCGGGCTGCATGCCAGGTGCCAGGTAATAAAGTCCGGATTACCGGATCCTCATTATACTCTCGGGAGATTACTACCCACATGTCGAAACCTTCTCTGCGCATGAGGCTGGGTAATAGCGTGCGAAGACGATCATCCAACAACTCATCAATAACACGTGCTTGATCGCGCTGTGTCAATACGAGCGGTTGACTAAACGAAAATGAAAAGGCAAGAAGAAAAATGATTGAAAAAAGATATTTCATAGGAATATATTTAATATGACAAGTTTAGCTGATTCTACGGAAGTTTAAATAATATTTTACATCGTTGGTCTTTAAGTATTTCGTGTGCATTTTCTACTTCGAAATTAGAATGGGCATCATCCATTTGTTCGCGGACGGCACTTCTTATGTCTTTCATTCTCATGGCTTCGATAAATCGTTTTACATCTTCTTTACTTTCCAGGATTAATTCGGGTACCTGTGTGGGCTTGTCATCTTCCCCCTTGGCTACCATCGTAAAAAAAGAAGAGTTTGTGTGCAATACCTTTCCGGTCTTAATGTTTTGAGACTCAACGCGTATCCCCACCACCAGAGAGGTACGGCCCACGTAATTGACTGAAGCAAGAAGGGAAACTAATTCTCCTACTTCCACAGGATGAAGAAACTCTACCCGATCGACTGTTACGGTTACACAATAGGTGCCCGCGTGTTTACTCGCAGTAGCATAAGCCACTTTATCCATTAAGGATAATAAAATTCCACCATGAATTTTTCCGCCAAAGTTGGAGTAGGATGGAATCATCAATTCAGTGATGGTAGTTTGTGAATAGCGTACGGGGCGAGGTTCTTGCATGAGTTTAGGTTTGAATGAAAGTTAAGAATTTTCTCTGTGAACTTTGTGGTTATGTTTTTTTACCGTAGAGCGCACAAAGAAGTTTCACTGAGATCACAAAGTTACTTGTGTACCTTGTGCAAACTTCGTGACCTCTGTGGTTAACTGTATTGACAACTCCTTTGAAAGCCGATTAAAACGCACAATCATAGCCGCGGCTGTTAAAGTGAGACCAACGGAAAGTCCAATCCAGATTCCATTAGCCCCCATCGCTAGAGGGAATGCCAGCCAGTACCCTAGCGGAAGGGCAATAACCCAGTAAGAAATAAATACGAGTAGGGAAGGCACTTTAACATCCTGCAATCCTCTTAAGGCGCCAGCAGTTACTACTTGTATGCCATCCGACAATTGGAAAAACGCTGCAATGATTAATAGCGTTGCTGTAATTTTTATTACGGCAGGATCATCGATATACAAAGAGGGTAGAAGGTGCCTTCCAAAAACGAACAGCATCGCCCATGCCAACATAAGCACACCGGCCATTCCAATCATAGTAAAAGCAGCGGCTCTTAAATTACTTCGATCTCTTTGCCCCCAAAAGTTTCCTACCCGAATAGTGGCGGCCGCCCCCATGCCCGAAGTGATCATATAACTGATCGTAGCGAGATTAATGGCAATCTGATGTGCGGCTAAGGTCGTGGTGCCGAGCCATCCCATCATGATAGCAGAAAAGCCAAAGGCACCGGCTTCAAAAATAAATAGCGAGCCTGCTGGTAAACCAATATGTAGCATTTTTGAAATAAGGGCTCGTGAATAATTGCCTATTGAAAACCCAGCGGTAAATGCCTGAAATTTTTTACCATAAAAAACATACGCCATCATACTTAATGCCATGATAATACGCGCTATCAAAGTTGCCCAGCCGGCCCCGTTAATCCCCATCGCAGGAAAACCATAATGACCAAAAATGAATACATAATTAAGTGCGATGTTAATGAGGTTACTCAATACCACAATAATCATAGCAACTCGTGTACGTTGAAGCCCCTCGGCAAATTGCCTATAGGTTTGGAAAATCATGGCAGGAATAATTGATATAGCTATGATGTTGAGATAGGGCACACCCAGCGTTACTACCTCTTCAGGTTGCCCCATACTATACATAAAAGGTTCAATCAAAAAGATTAATCCAACCAGAACGAAACCTGTTACCAGATTAATGAGAGTTCCATTTTTTAAAGTGCTTATGATTTTATTTGTATCCTTTGCTCCTTCGGCCTGGGCCACTAAGGGTGTAATAGCATAAGAGACACCAATCCCAAAAAAAAGTGGAATGGAGAAAAAGATATTGGCAAAGGAAGAAGCGGCCAAGGGAGTGGTACCTGTCCACCCAATCATTATACTATCAGCAACACCAGTCATAACCTGACCAAGCATGCTTAGCATAACCGGGTAGGCAAGCAGGAAGTTGGGTTTTAGGTGGGGGCGGTAGTTCATTTTTTCTGGATGCTGGTGGCTAGATACTTGATGTCGTATCTTTGCCTAAATATAGTTGACGGCTTTCGAGTATCAAGGTACTAGTATCCAGGTGCTAGTACCCCTTCATTCTTGCCACTTTAAGTATTCCCATCACACTCAAACTGTCGGTAATTTTTCCATCCAGTACCATTTGTAAAGCTTCCGCGAACGGAATTCTCCAAACTTTTAAATCTGCTTCTGTATCCTCCAGTTCACTTTTCTGCTGGATTAGATCCTCGGCTAAAAAAATGAAACCTTCTTCATCCGAAACGGAATTGCTCAGGTGTGTGCGTTGTATTAATGTCCATTGATTGGCTATCAATCCAGTCTCTTCTTTTAGTTCACGCTTTGCGGATTCCACCGGATTAGCAAGTAAAGCCCCACCACCTTCGGGTATCTCCCAACTCCATTCATTTAACGTGTAGCGCCACTGCCCAACCAGCCAGGTATTCATATCCTGATCAAGCGCCACAATGCCAATGGCCTTGTTTTTAAAATGCACCTTACCATAAATACCTTTTCCTCCTGCGGGGTTTATTACCAGATGTTCCACAACCTGAATCCATCGATTATCATATTTTTCTGCTGAAGAAAGCGTTTGCCAAGGGTTCATTTATAAAATGATTTAAAATTTGAGATTCAAAATTAATTCAATAATTAATTAAACGGCCTTGAATTTTGAGTTTTGAATCTTGAATTTTGAATTTATGCTATTGTCATCGTTTACTCACGATTTAATTGAAGCCGGCTGCGATGAGGTAGGAAGAGGATGTTTGGCGGGGCCTGTGGTAGCAGCTGCTGTTATTCTACCAAAAAACTATAAGCACGACTTATTGAATGACTCAAAGCAACTCTCCCGGCAACAAAGACAAACCTTACAAACCGATATTGTTCATGATGCGTTAGCCTGGGCTATTGCCGAAGTAGGTAATGATGAAATAGATCAGATAAATATTTTAAATGCTTCTTTTAAAGCCATGCATTTGGCATTGGATCAATTAGCACTTCGTCCAGAACTCTTGTTGATAGATGGTAATCGGTTTAAACCCTATCAGGAAATAAAGTTTGAATGTGTGATTAAAGGAGATGGCAAATATTTGTCTATTGCTGCGGCCTCTGTACTGGCGAAGAATTATCGGGATGAATTAATGGAGAAACTATCTCTTGAATTTCCGGGCTATTCCTGGAACACCAATGTTGGGTATCCTACTGCGGAGCATCGGGATGGAATACGAGCACAGGGGATAACCCCGTATCATCGAAAATCATTTCAACTATTGCCCAGTCAATTGGAATTATTTGAGCAGTGAAATTCCGCATCATCTAAATTTATCTTTCTGAAAAGAATTTATCATGTGTCTGATCTTTTTCTCTTTAAACAATCATCCAAAATATAAACTCATTGTGGCAGCTAATCGCGATGAGTTTTATAATCGAAGAACTATGCCAATGGCTTTTTGGAATGATGCCCCCCAGATTGTTGGTGGACGAGACTTAGAAGCTTCAGGTACCTGGATGGCTATGAACCGAAATGGTAAAATTAGTTTAGTGACGAATTATCGAGACCCGGCCCACATCAATCCTAAGGCTCCTTCACGGGGGCAATTGGTTTCTGATTATCTTTTGAATGGAGATAGCCCCGATCAGTATCTGTCTAAAATTCTACCCCACGCCAAACAGTACAATGGATTTAATCTTTTGGTTGGCAACACAGACAAGCTGTGGTACTTATCCAATTATGGGAACGGAATTCAAGCCTTAACGCCAGGGCTTTATGGACTTAGCAATCATTTGCTGGATACGCCATGGCCCAAAGTTGAACGTGGAAAGGAGAAGTTTAAAACCATTTTAGATTCCAATACACTTAGGCCAGAAACATTATTTGAATTGTTGCATGATGAAAGTCGTGCCGCAGATCAAAATCTGCCGGATACAGGTATTGGCCTGGAACGGGAGCGCGCGTTATCATCCATGTTCATAAGAACAAACGGCTATGGCACCCGATGTTCAACAGTAGTGCTGATTGATTATCAGAATAAGGTGCACTATTCAGAGCGTACTTATAATACCGATACGCTCGCCACTGATACAAAGACTACCACATTCGATATTATTGAATAACCAGTCGTTTCAAATCTCCCGTAGAACTTCTTACCACATAAATTCCCGGAGCAAGCGTAGAGATGTCGATCTGGTTTGCCTCCGTTACTTTCATAACAATCACACCCAGATTATTCGAGATCACATACGTATCTTTTTTATTTAAAGTAACCACGCCACCAACGCTTACCGGGTTAGGATAGATTGACAATTCGCCTGAAAGCAAAACATTAACTACCAATACTTTTGAATAACTGGATTTCATATCAAAATCTGTTTGCTTAAGCCGATAGTAAGAAATGTTTTGTATGGGAGTGACATCCGTATACTCGTAGCTTGAAGAAGCGGAGGTTGTACCCACGCCTTTGATTTCCATGATACTTTCAAATTCCATTCCATCAGCCGAGCGCTGCACGGTGAAAAAATCATTGTTCAACTCGGAAGCAGTAATCCAATTCAATTTCACATTTTCATTTAATACCTGAGCCGTAAAACTGATCAACTCAACGGGCAAAGGATTGGCCGTGGTACTTGAACCTAATGTGATTGGGCTAAAGCTGGTGATGGGTGCAGAGGTGATTAAAGTGCCTGATGTAGCACTACCGGTTGTTCCACCATTTCCATGATTCACCCAGTTTGTTCCATTCCACCGCACTACGCGCAGGTCAGGCAAACTTGTAATATAAGACCCCGTGCAATCGGGAGAGTTCCAACTTAACGTAACATTTACGTTTGATGCACCTACGGTACGATCCAACACCCAGTATTCGCAAGAACTCACCGTTAATATACCGGCTGGGTAAGTGGGGGGTCCGCCAAATGCTTGCGCAGCTTTGAAATACTCGGCTTTAAATGCATGAGTATTTGTTGAAGGTGCTGATATGGAAATGGCCCTGAAAATTCCTGCATCGCCCGTTGGGAATGCGAAGGCAGCATTTCCAATTTTTATAACAGGTCCGTCAATGTGACTTGCATTCGATCCGCCTGTAGAGGTTGATCCGTTTGCAAAAGTTAAGATGTTGGTGGTTGTAGTATTGAGAACACCCGCGGTGAATGTGGCATTGGTGGTTACACTTGCATCGGTAGTTAAGGTTACGGCATTGCTCGCCTTGTTCATAAGCAACCTTCTAAATACGGGTGAAGCCGTGCCACTCTTGTTTACATTTTGTGCGTTACTTCCGGTAAATGTTATGGTTCCGTTGCTTGCACCAAAGGTTATAGGCGAAGCACCATCTACCGTTACGTTACCGCTGAATGTGCTGGCAATATTATAAGCCGGCTGTATAGATCCACTGGCTTGATTAAACGTAGCGTTGCCAACAAAGTCATCGGTGGTTACATTGGCTAAACGGAAAACACCCGTACCTGAATTGGTAAAGGTTGTATTGCCGACAAAACTATTTCCGCCCACGCTACTATCTGTGGAGGCTCCTGTTTTAATCAATGAATTGGTAGCGCCATTCAGAACGGAGCCATCTAAAAACAAAGCGGGAGAACTCACGATCAAACTTCCATTCCAGGTTGCACTTGGTCCACTTCTAAAAGTTGAAGCTCCGGTTAAAACTAAATTTTGCACAGTACCTCCGGTTTGCATGAAGCGCTGAAGCGTGAGCGTACCGGCTGTAAATCCTGTTCCGCCAACCGAAATAGTTTTTCCATTGGCAAGCGTAGAGGTTCCGAATTCACTAAAAATAATTCCCGTGCCACTGGTGCTATTCACTTCAATGTTTCCATTATAGTTGCTTGCACCCTGGTAGCTCATGCGCACGTTTGATGATCCTGAATTAGTTAAGGTTAAGTCACCGTTGTAATTACTTCCACTATTTAATTCCAGAAGTAAATAATGTGAGCCTGAGTTTATCAATGAGGTTGCACCATTAAATGTCATGTTACCGTCCGTGCGCAAGAAACCTGTACCGCTATTGCGGATGGTTGCAGCAGCATTGAATGTACTACTTCCCGTTCCACTATTATCAGTTGCTCCGATTTTTTCAATAAAGGCTGTGCTGTTATAAGAGCCGCTATTAATAAATACCTGAGGAGCGCGGAAATCAACGGCACCATTAAAAATTATAGATGGGCCAAGAACAATACCTGCTGTTCCCGTGAAGACAAGATTTTGGGGTGTACCTCCGTTCTGCGTAAACCTCTTTAAACTTAATAGACCTAAGCTAAATCCTAATCCGCCCACCGAAATAGTACGACCGGATGCCAATGTTGCTGTTCCACCACCGCTTTCGCTGAAATAAATTCCGCCACCAAAAGTTGAATTGACAATAATGTTTCCGTTAAAAACAGTACCCGGTGTATTGTCGGCCATTCTTATAGTTGAGGAACCTGTGTTAGTGAGTGTTAAGTCACCGTTAAAGGTATCGAGGCCAGTTAATGCAAAGCGAAACCATCCGGCTCCTGAGTTTGCAATTGTAGTTGATCCATTAAAGGTATTGCCACCATTACTATCATTGTTTGTTGCGCCAGTTTTTTCAAGATAGGTGGTTCCATTATAGATGGCCCCATCTAACGCAAACTGTGGCGAACGAAAATCTACATTTCCATTGAACGTGGTTGAGGGTCCAATTCTCATTAGCGAAGTTCCCGTCAATACTAATGTTTGAGCAGCCGCACCAATTTGTGTAAATCTTTTAAACCTGAGCTCGCCACTGCTAAAACCTAAACCACCAGTAAGCAAGGAAGCGCCTGCGCCAAGAGTTGCAGATCCAGTAACTGTGTTTGCAAAATAAATACCAGCACTTCCCAATGTTGAGTTGAAGGTGATGTTGCCATTAAACTGTGAGCCAGGAACGTTATAAGCCAGATAAATTATGTTTGACCCAGTATTAGTTACTGTTAACCCTGCATTGAATAGATCAGGAGCCACATTGGCAGTCATAAGATAACCACTTCCAGAATCCACGAGAGATGTTGTTCCATTAAAAATGTTTCCACCCGTTCCAGGGTTGTCCGTAGCACCAGTTTTTTGTATGTAGGCTGTGCCATTATAGGTTGTACCATTTAATAAAATTTGGGGTGCTCTAAAATCAACATTTCCATCGAAGCTGGAAGTTGGGCCTAGCGTTAGCACGGCAATGCCACTAAGATTTAAGGTTTGTGGAGTTGCACCTACTTGAGTAAAACGAATTAACCGAATATCCCCACTTATCACCCCGGATGAGCCAACGCCAATGGTCTTGCCTGCTGCCAGTGTTGAGGTTCCGGCAGCACTATTCCCAAAGTAAATGCCGCCACCAAAAGTAGAGTTCACTTCAACGTTTCCATTAAACTGATTGCCCGCAGCATTGTCGGACATACGAATAGTTGAAGAGCCTGAATTTGTTAAAATCAGATTTGCATTAAAAACATCAGGAGAAGTTAATGCTGTGCGCAAGTAAGCAGTGCCTGAGTTAACGATTGTAGTTGCCTGATTGAAAATGTTTCCACCATCACCATCGTTGTTTGTGGCGCCATTCTTTTCCAGATAGGCAGTGCCGTTATACGTTGCTCCGTTTAACAGAAGGCGTGGGGCAACAAAGTTTACATTACCATCAAACGCACTGGCTGGACCAATCCATAATTGTGCAGAACCGGTGAGCGTTAGATTTTGAGCAATTGCGCCAACTTGTGTAAATCTGCGCAAGCGAAGTTCGCCAACAGAAAATCCTGCTCCACCAGTCGTTATTGTTCCATTAGTAAAAGTTGATGAACCCGTTGCATTGTTGGAGAATAAAACTCCATTTCCACTTCCTGTGTTATTAACGGTAATGTTATTGTTAAACACATTGCCGGCAACGTTGTGCGCTAGGTAGATCCAATTGCTTCCCGAGTTGGTAACAGTAAGCGCACCATTAAAAGTATCGGGTGAAGCGTTGGCAGTCATTAAGTATCCGCTGCCTGAGTCAACCAATGTTGTTGTTCCGTTAAAAATATTTCCACCATTCCCTACATCATCTGCTGCCCCATTTTTTTCGAGATAGGCTGTTCCTTTATACGTTGCCCCATTCAAGTAAAGCCTCGGTGTCACAAAGTTTACATCACCATCAAAACTTGAATTAGGACCTACCCTAAGTATTGAGCCATTAGTTAGTGTAAGATTCTCAGGGATTGCTCCTACTTGGGTAAAGCGATATAAGTTTAGTGACCCACTAGAAAAAGTACCTGAAGAAATTGATCCATTTAATGTTGAGCCTGAAGCTGCACCGTTATTGAATGTAATTCCACTTGCTCCACCATTGTTAAGAATGGTAATATTTCCAGCATAAGTAGAAGTTCCGTTTTCACCCATCGTAATAAGGGTTGAAGCATGGGTGTTGGTTAAGTTGATAGCGGTTGCACCAAAAGCTCCTGTTGAGCCGACACCATTAAGGAAACGGTTATTGCTTTGAATGGCACCCGCACAATTAATTGTAAGTATTCCGCCTATTGAAAGCCCTATATTAGTGCCTTCGCCAACTAAAAAAGACCATGGGTCACTGCCACCCGTTTTATTTGAGTTGAGGGTTACATCGGAAGCAAACGTTGTTGTTTGGCCACCATGATTATGCGCAAAGTAAATTCGGTAGCTACCTGTGTTGTTAAATGTAGTAGCACTCAAAAATTGATCACTATTACCGCTACCTAAAAGCAAATATCCGGAGCCACTATTAGTAATGGTTGTTAATCCGGTGAAAATATTTCCACCAGCACTTGAATCGTCTCCGCCACCATTTTTTTCAATGGTTACCGTTCCGCCATAGGTACAACCATTTAAGTATACCCTTGGAGAACTAAAATTCACATTTCCATCAAATGCAGAAATTGGCCCAACAATAAGCGATGAGTTTCCGGTTAAAGCAAGTGCCTGCGGAGTTGCTCCTATTTGTGAAAAACGAAGGAGGCTCAATATTCCGTTAGAAAAACCTGAACCACCAACAGAAATTGTTTTGGTTGCTGCCAAGGTGGAAGAGCCGCCAACATTTTCAGAAAAATAGACACCAACTCCAGCGGTGCTGTTAACAGTGATATTTCCATTAAATGAAGTTGCACCAAGGTAGGCTACCCTTACATAAGAAGAATTAGTATTTGTAAAGGTGACATCTTCATTGTAGGTGCTGCCAGAGGCTAATTCTAAAAGGATGTCTGCCGTTCCGTTATTAGTTATAGTAGTTGCTCCATTGAACGTGTTATTCCCATTTGTCCGTAAGTACCCCGTTCCACTATTGACAATAGTTGTTGTGCTGCTAAATGTATTGTTTCCTAATCCTGTACTGTTTCCTGCATCGGTCTTTTCAAGATAGGCGGTTCCACCTACATCAACTCCATCTAAAAAGAGTTGAGCAGACCGTAAATCAGTATTGCCACCAAATGTGGTAAGCGGCCCAACGCGTAAAACTGTTGATGATCCGGTTAGATTTAGTGTAGTTGGTGCTGATCCCAACTGAGTAAACCTTGGGATATTTAAAGTACCGCTGCTGAATCCGCCTGCTCCTATGGAGATAGCTTTGGTGGCAGCCAAGATAGAACTTGCCGCGATCCCTGAATTAAAATAAGCCCCACCCGCACCGCCACTATTTACAACAGTTATATTTCCATTGTAGGTTGAAGTTCCGATAACACCCATTTGGATCACTGTTGAAGCATGGGTATTTGTCAAGTTAACGGCAACATCACCGCCAAACGAGGCTGTGGTTCCTACTCCTTGTAAAATGCGGTGATTACTTTGCAATGCCCCCGCGCAGTTTATAGTAAAATTTCCTGCTACTGAAATATTGGTGTTGGCGCCTTCGGCTATAAAATAGGACCATCCGTCAGCCCCACCTGTTTTATTAGAATTTAACGTGAGGTCGGCCGCGAAAGAGGTTGTTTGCCCGGCATGATTGTAAGCTAAGAAAATACGATAACTACCGTTGTTGTTGAAGGTAGTATTCGCATTGAACTGATCGGGGTTTCCGTTTCCCATCAATAAATAACCACTACCACTATTGGTGATGGTAGTTACACCGTTGAAGATATTGTTACCAATGCTGGCATCATCTAAACCGCCTGTTTTTTCTAGTGCAGCCGTTCCTCCGTAGGTAACACCATTCGTTAAAATTCTTGGGGCGGAGAAATTAACATTACCACCAATGGCAGAGTTTGGCCCAACCTGAAAAGTTGAAGATCCGGTTAAAGGCAACGTCATGGCTGTAGTTCCAGCTTGCGTAAAATTGCGAAGTAATAATCGTCCACCTGTAAATCCAGATCCACCTAGCGCAATTGTATTTCCAGCAGACATAGCTACCGTTCCAACACCATTTCCAAAAAGCACGCCATCGGTTGAACTGTTTATTGTTATGCTTCCATTGAAAGCAACATCACCATTCTGGCCTACCCAAAAGTCAGCGCCATTGCTGGCGTTAGAATTAAATACAACAGGTCCATTAAAAGTTGTTAAACTTCCGGCATCGTAGCTAATATGAACATCACTTGCATTTCCGCTATTGTTAAAAACAGTAGTACCGTTAAATGTGGTGCTTGCCGTTGCCATTCTGCTTACTTGTATGCGACTATTCACATCGGTTGCACTGGTGTTGGTAAAGGTTGCGTTTGCATTAAACAAGTTTCCGTCAGTGTCTTCACCTATTCGAATTCGGTTGCCTCCGGTATTGTTGAAAAAAGCATCTGCATTCCAGGTGTCACCTGCATCGGCCGCGTTGGTTCCCATGTGGAAATCACCGCCTTGGTTGTTTACAGTCATTATTCCATTGAAGGTATTTCCGCCTCTTGAATTGTCGTTTTGCGTTCCGGTTTTAGTAATTGTTAAAACCTGAAAAGAACTTGAATTAAGAATAATGGAAGGCGTTGTTGTTGTAACGGAACCTGCAAAAGAAGATGCTGGCCCGAGTGTTAGAGTAGCTGTATTGTTTCCAGACAAATTAATTGTCTGCGCTGTTACTCCAGTTTGTGTTAGCCTTGCCAGGGACAAGTTTCCACAACCCGCTCCACCAAAACCAACGACAGAGATTGTTCGCGCAGCTGCTAACGTTGAAGTTCCGCCATTTGCCCCAAATGTAATAGCACCTGTAGAATTATAGGTGATGGAAATATTTTGATTGAATTGTGTTGCTGCCGAAGTGTATGCAATCTCTAATGGTCCTGTATTTCCGCTTACTAACGACAAAGTACCATTGAAAATATCAGGGTTGGTTCCAGCTAATCTAAACTGAGCGGTTGAACTGTTTGTTAATGTAACAGCTCCTTGAAAAGTATTGCCTCCAGTACTTAAGTCAGTATTGTTAGTAGTTTTAGTTATTGACACGCCACCATTAAAGGTTGACCCGTTAAGGAAAATACGGCCGGTGCTTCCATTTACATTTGCGCCAAAAGTAGTTCCGTTAAAGGTTGATGTTGCGATTGTATTGAGTGTCAGGGCTGCTGCCCCGCCACCATTATTTATTGTTCCAGTTGTGAAAGTATTGGTGCCGGTAGTGGTAAGGTTAAACCCATTGATGTTAAGAGTTCCCGTATACCCGTTCATGGTTATCCCGGCAACGGTAGCCGCTACATCTAAAGTACAATTACCAAGACCGAGTGCATTGAATGTTACTAAGTCGCTGGCACCAGGTACCGAAGCTCCGCCCGCTCCACCCGAGCTTGCCGACCAATTTGCTGTATTGTTCCAATTTGAAGGTGCGGCAGCCACCCAAAATCGCTGAGCAAAAGCCGTTTGGATGGAAAAAGTGAGTACAAAAATGGTTATTCCAGAAAGTAATGTTTTTTTCATGCAATTGAGCAACTATAATCCGTAAAGTTAGGTTTTATACCCTTATTTGATTCTATGTAACACACGCTTTATTTTATTGTAAAAGTTAAAGTTTTTACCCCAAAATTTTGAAAAATAATACTCCGCTGGCACTCCGTCTTGTTAGATGGGTTTTTCCCAAACTAGAATTAATTTCCAGCTCTTTGGCGCTGACCTATTTTGAAAAAATATTCTTTACTCCGATCCGGTATAAGGCTACTCCGCGGGAAGGCGCGTGTGAGTTGCTCGCGAGAAAGGAAAAAATCTATGCTGCAGGAAAAGAAATACAGACTTACGAATGGGGGAATCCGGCCCTTCCATATGTGTTAGTGATTCATGGCTGGGCAGGTCGGGCTACTCAATTCAGAAAGTTTGTTCCTGTTTTTAATGATGCTGGCTTCCGCGTCCTTGGGTTTGATGGGCCGGCACATGGGCAATCAGAAGGCAAAAGAACTGATATTTCAGAGTTTAGTATTGTTCTTCAAACAATCATTAAACAAAAAGGAATACCACAAGCTATAATTACCCACTCGTTTGGTGGTGGTGTGGCCTTATATTCAATAATGAATGGACTGCCTGTTACCAAACTTATCAATGTGGCAAGCCCAACTATAGCCGATGAGATTATCAAATCTTATTTGAAAGCCATTGGAGGCTCGTGGAAGACCGGGGAGCAGTTCAAGAAACTTGTAGCAAAGAAATATGGAAAGCCGTTTGAAGAGTTTACGGCAATGTACTTCGTAAAACGCATTACCAATCTCCGGCTAATGTTGGTTCATGATACTGACGATAGGGATGTTTCAATCGTTCAGGCGCAGGAGTTGGTTAAAGCCTATCCACAAGCTTTTCTTTTAACTACCCATGGATTGGGGCACAACCGGATTTTGAAAGACGACTCGGTAATTACGGAATGTCTTAATTTTGTAAGGAATTAGTGATTTAATGTAACTTTGGATGCTTAAACTCGTCTTCAATAAAACTTTATCAGATTCAGTTACCTCTTAAAGCATTATTGTTGCATTTCATATCGATTTTGAAACCTTAACGCGTTAGAAGCAGTAAACGGATAGGAAAGCAGCTTCTCTATCAGAAATCACCTTAATTAAACCTTAACTCATGGCGAACATTATTAAGACCACCCATATCTCTAAAATTTATAAAATGGGTAATACCATTGTAAACGCCCTTCAGGATATTTCCATTTCAATAGATAGGGGAGAGTATGTGGCCTTTATGGGTCCTTCGGGATCTGGAAAATCTACGCTCATGAATATTGTTGGATGTCTGGATTCACCTACATCCGGTGAATACTCGCTCAATAATCATTTGGTGAGTGACATGACCGAGAATGAACTCGCTGTAGTCCGAAACAAGGAAATAGGATTTGTCTTTCAAACATTTAATCTTTTGCCCAGAGCCACAGCCTTAGATAATGTAGCGCTTCCGCTGATCTATGCGGGCTATAGTAAATCCGAACGCACAGATATGGCCATGGCAGCACTGGAAAGTGTGAGCCTGGGAGATCGTTACCATCACAGGCCTAATGAACTATCAGGTGGCCAGCGCCAGCGCGTAGCCATTGCCCGCGCTTTGGTAAATAATCCATCTATCATTCTGGCCGATGAACCTACCGGAAACCTTGATTCAAAAACCTCTTATGATATTATGAATCTTTTTCATGAACTTCATGAAAAGGGAAATACCATTATCATGGTTACACACGAAGATGATATCGCTCATTACTCACATCGAATCATTCGTTTGAGAGACGGATTGGTTGAGTGGGATAAAGTGAACGAAAATATCACCCGTGCCGAGGTAGCTGTTCCGCATTAAAATTTATTGAGTATTAACCGGGTGCAATCCTTTGATAACAGATTGCAAATGTCAACATGAAGATATATACGAAAACTGGTGATGAAGGAACAACATCACTCTTTGGCGGAAAGCGTGTGTCTAAAGCCAACTTGCGTATTGACGCCTATGGAACCATCGATGAATTAAATTCTTGGATGGGCGTTTTGCGCGATCAAAGTATAAACGGATCTCGGTCTGAACTACTGGCTGAAATACAAGATCGACTATTTACTATCGGTTCCATTCTGGCTACCGAGCCTGAAAATAAAAAAGTAAAAATCCCTTCTCTGATTGAAACAGATATTGAATTACTAGAAAGGAAAATGGACGAGATGGATACACAATTGCCTGCCATGCGTCACTTTGTTTTACCGGGTGGTCACCCATCGGTATCTTTTGGGCATGTTGCCCGTACGGTATGCCGAAGGGCTGAGCGTTTAGTAATTGCACTCAATCAGGTCGAGAAAGTTGATTCGCTGACAATAAAATATCTTAACCGCTTGTCTGATTTTCTGTTCATGCTTTGCCGAGCCATGGCCTTTGAGTTAAAAGCACCTGAGACCCAGTGGAAACCTAAAATGTGATCTCATTTTAATGAGATTTAAGCTAACATCCGTTAGTCGGCTTTTAATTTTAATCGTAAATTGCGCCCCTAATTAATTTCAGGTTAATATGGTTGATACACTTAAAATTTCTGTTACCAAAGTTTTGGAATCCCGGTTGAAGAAGACCGATTTATCAAACGTTCCTTTTGGTACGGTTTACACAGACCATATGTTCTTGGCAGATTTTCGCAATGGGGAATGGGGAAATTCAAGAATTATCCCCTATGGGAATCTTTCGATAAGTCCGGCAACGCCAGCCTTGCATTATGGACAATCTATTTTCGAAGGCATGAAGGCATATCCTTCCAAATCGGGCAAGGAGGCTTTGATATTTCGTCCCTTAGAGAATTGGAAGCGCATGAATATTTCAGCGCACCGTATGTGTATGCCAGATATACCCGAAGAGCTTTTTATGGAAAGCTTGTCGGCATTAATCGATTTAGATCGCAACTGGATACCGGAGTCAGAGGGTAGCTCTCTTTATATAAGACCTACGCTGTTTTCGGCTGATGAATTTATTGGGATTCGACCTTCTCTTGCGTTTACGTTCATGATCCTATTAAGTCCGGTGGGTCCTTATTATTCAACTCCTGTTAAAGTTAAAATTGAGACTCACTATACACGTGCGGTAGAAGGTGGAACCGGGTATGCGAAAGCAGGTGGGAATTACGCAGGTTCTATTTATCCCGCCAAGCTGGCCCAGGATGAAGGCTATCATCAGTTAATATGGACAGATGGTAAAACACATGAGTATGTGGAAGAGAGTGGTACGATGAATGTGATGTTTGTGATTAATGATGTGTTGATTACGCCTGCTTTGAGCGATTCTATTTTGGCAGGAATAACGCGGCAAAGTGTTTTGGAGTTGGCGCGCCAATGGGGCATGCCTGTGGAGGAAAGGAAAATCTCGGTTAAAGAATTGGTGATTGCAATGGAGCAAGGCAAAGTGCAAGAGGCGTTTGGAGCAGGTACCGCAGCCACGATAGCACATATAGAATTAATTGGACATGAAGGCAAAAATTATCAATTACCGCCTGCAGAGAAGCGCGTGTTTTCCAATAAGGTGTTTACTGAGCTGGAGAAGATTAAACGTGGAGAAAAACCAGATCCATTTGAATGGATTTACAAAATTTAACGGTGTTCAAAAAAGCGGGTTTGCCCGCTTTTTTGTTTATTGCCTAACAATTCATTATCGCGTGAACACAATCGTAAGAATTAAATTTGCTGTACTGATCTTATTACTGGTTGGTGTTGTTACGGCAGGCCAGAGTCAGAATCAGTTAATCTTGCTCAAGCGCGGTGATGTAGTGGCTCGCTTTTCGGAGGGCGAGAACATAAAATGTTTAATGAAGAATAAGTCGAAGATAGAGGGTGTTGCAATTCGATTTAATGACGTTTCGATTATCACATTTAATGATACAATTCCCTTTGCATCTATAGAAAAGGTGTATGTGAGAGGTAAAAGAAAAATGACTATACTTAACAAAGTTGGAACGGTGATGTTGATTGCGGGTGTTGGCTATTTTGTTCTTGACCAAATAAATACCCTCATTGTAGATGATCAGAAGGGAATTGATAAGAATGTTGTTATAACTTCGGTAAGTCTGGCTGGTGTTGGTGCTGCTTTATGTTTTATTAAAAACCCTTACCAAAAACTTCGTGGCTTATCCCTGCGCACTATCGATCCGAACTCTCGTTATTACAAATACGATTAGGTTTAGGTTTAGGTAGTTGTTATAATTCAGTACAACCTGTTACCTTCGCGGCAGAATTTTTATCATCATGACTACCGAACAATTTAAGGACCTAAAAGCCCGTGTTGCCGCCCTCAGGCGGTATCTTTGACTACGACCGTAAGATTGTAGAAATCGAAGACGAAGAAAGAATCACCCATCAGGCCGATTTCTGGAACAAACCCAAAGAAGCAGAAGTAATTCTAAAAAACAT
>JAGPBO010000202.1 GCA_018063305.1 Cyclobacteriaceae bacterium | reverse complement strand
AAACTTTGGAAAGCTTGGTTGACGCAACATCGCCTTTGGCAATCTCGCGCAGCGATTGTGGCATAAACGGATTCTGTGAAACAAAATATTTTTCTTCTTCTTCGTTTATCAATCGACCTACAATAGAACTACCATCTTTCATCGTAAATATAGTAGCCGCATATTGGTCAGATACTTCTTTATTAGGGTCAAGCGTATTTTCTAAAATATCCTTTGCTGAGAAACGTGTTCCTACTTGTGTTAGATCAGGCCCGATGGCACCACCTTCCCCCCGCATACTATGGCACGAACTGCACAACGTTGCATCAAACATATTTTTGCCTTGCTGAAAATCACGGTTTGTAAGCGGTCCATCAACCAACGCCAATGCCTCCTCAAGCGTGCGCCTTCTTCCCGGCCCTTTCGGTTGTGGACGATCGGCTAAGTCATTACCAGATTCTGTTAAGAGATCAGCACCAGAAAGTTTATTGTAGTATTCTGTTTTATCTGATGGTGTATGAGCTAACGCTTTTCCTCTTGCCTTATCGATAAAGCCAATGTAACTCACCCCGCCTTTGTAGGTGAAAGCGTTTGCCATCCACTTAAAATATTTTTCATGGAGTTCAGGCGTCCAGCCTTCGCTGGCATCAGAAAGAACCGTTGCTAAATAAGTTTGTTGTGCCGGTGGAACATTGGATAACATACGTGCAATATCCAAACCGTACTGCGGGTTTCGCATGATCAAATCAGAGGAAGAACTGACTGTCTTCACTGGTGCTTCATCTTTGGCGGTTTCAAGCAAGGCTAATGTTTTTTCGACTGACCCGGGTGCGCCTATATAAACCAGCACTTTGCTTAGCTCCCGATCCAACTCATTGGATGATGAAGGATAATTAGGATTGAGGAAAGCTACTAATTGATTTTTTGTAGCGCCTTCCGGTTTATCCATTCTAAAAATCACCACTTCAAATGCTCTAACAAGATCTATCTTTTGCGAGGGGGTAAGTTTATTATAATCAACTTTAACAAGTGCTTGAATCATTTTATCGCGCAAAGCTGGTTTACCATGACGAGCCAGCGCGATCATGGCTTGAGTAAGAATTTGCGGATCAGTTTCTTTTAATGCCCGCTCCTGCCATTCGCTTACCGGTTGCTGTTCTACTGCAATACGCGCAGCATAGCGAACAAATCTATCTTCATGTTTTAAATTTGGCCAGGCAATATCCACAGCACCCTTTTTGATTTCGTGATATTGCTCTAACGTTCTTCTCCATTGATTCGCTTCGTTAACCGGAACAGCAGCAGGTGCAGATGCTGACACATTTTCCGTTGCCGTAACACGATACAGGTCCGATTCTAACCTTCTTCCACCGGTTAGAAAATACATGGCCCCATCAGGACCAATGGCACCATCGGTTAATGGTAACGGTGAACCTGATAAAAATTCTTCGGCCTCTGCTGAGTAGGAAGCACCTTGTGGTGTAAGATGAATTGCATAGATAATTCCAAAGCTCCAATCAAATGCAAACAAGGATTTACGATACTTTTCCGGAAACTTTGCACTGGAACCATTCATAAAATTGGTAGGCGAGCCCTGACCAATATTAATCACCGGAGGAAGATTATCTGGATACGATGGCGACCACTTTCCATTACCAGTTCTCCATCCAAATTCAGCACCACTCGTTACATGACAAATGCGTGTGGGACGATACCACGGCATACCAAAATCCCACTCCATATCAGAATCATACGTAAATAAATCTCCGGCATCGTTGAACGTAATATCAAATTCATTTCTAAAGCCTGCTCCAACCAATTCCCATTTTTCTCCTAATGAATCGATGTGTGCAATCCAGCCCCCTGGTGCTTTGCGATTGTTCGCATGCCCCCGAGGATCTTTAATCTGTGGAAATAAATTATCATCCTGCCAAACAGGGGGTAAGCGATAAACATCAAACTTTGGAACATCAACGTGATTTCCTGCTGAAATGTAAATGGACTTTTTATCAGGTGCGAGAATGATGCTGTGTGGACCGTGTTCGCCCGGTTCGCCCGAAAATGATTTAATCAATGTTATTTTATCAAACTGATCATCTCCATTGGTATCCTGTAATCGATAGAGTCCAGTATTCTTATCAAAGTTTCTATCGCTATTGTGATTCACCATCACATACAAACTATTGAATGCATACAACAAGCCTTGCGCAAAACCCATCCCTACCTTTAAGGTCGTTGTATCTGCATGGCGATCGGCTTCAGAGCCAATGATCAGTTTTTCCACCTTCACTTTAGAAGTATCACCTTGAGCAGGCAACACAATACGATAGATGGCACCATACTGATCGGACGTAATCATCCGTCCTTTGTTATCGAAAGTCATTGCTACCCACGAACCCTGATCGTGTTCTTCGGGACTATACAAATGCTCTGCCTTAAACCCGGGCAGAAGTTTCAACTTATCAATCTTAGGGTTAGCCGCTTTATCAGGTTTCTGATTGCAGGATATTGCAATAAAGCTGATGAAAAGAACTGATAAAATAATTTTCTGCATAGAAGAACGAATGAAGTACAAAAGTTTTAAGAGATTACCTTATTTCAAAAATGACACGGGTTGCGTCCAGGCCATTTCAAAATCACCTTCCTGAAAAGGATTGAGTTTTAATTTGGTTGAGGTTATCCGGGCGCGAACAAAAATATAATCGGCTGTTACGTTATAACTGCCTGCACTTCCGTGGATGGTTTCAATAACCTGTGATTCAGTCTCTCCATTTTTAACACCAATAAACTCGATGGTGTATTCGGCTTGTTCTTCTTTAGCAATTTCAATCTTGATCTCATTATCCTTTACTTCCAGTTGCTTCAGTGTAACGCCTGTTGATGCATAAACCTTACCTGCCTCCATGGCTTCAATTAAATCTTCTGTGCGCAGGGATTTTGCCTGAACCATAATCCAACCACGACCCGCATTAGCAAAGGCCACCCCAAACTGATGGTAATTGTGGCTATCATCAGAAGCTAATCCATACATGAGCGGTTGATCTCGTTTCGCGTAAGCGATATTTATTTTGTCCCACATTTCCTCCGTACCCATGTGAACGGAGTCACCATAATTCCGAACAAGCATATGACCGTTATAGACTTCAAAAAAGCGATCACCTTTCAAGCTAATCATATCTTGTAAGGTAATAGCCCAAAAGAAATTGGGGTGATTAATGTGTGGAAACATCGGCACGCCCGTGCGCTCGCGTTGTTGCAACACTGCATCTACGCATAGCTGCATGGTTTCGGCCACGGTAGCCGCATTGGGTGGCGCAATAAACTCTTGTATGTTCGTTACATTAACATGCACCGGTATTTTTCCATCCACATAATTAGTTATTTCTTCCGAAGGAATAATCAGAAAATTATCGTCTTGCATTTTTGCCTTATACTCTTCAAAAGTTTTCAACTTCACTTGCGTGCGGCCGGTATCGTTTTTATATACCACCCAATCTTTGCCAAACTTCTCCAGGTATTTTTTAAAGCTTTCTTCATACATCGGGCTTTTTACAATCACATTCCATTTTTCCTCGCGTGCCAGGGTGTTGTGATCCGACAGGGCAATAAAATCATACCCGTTGGATTTATACCAATCCAAAACCATTTCAGGAAATTCGTCTCCATCACTCCAGTACGTATGCGTGTGCAAATTGCCTCGATACCAGTTCAACGTTTCAGTTTCAGGGGATTTGCAAGAAATCAAGAATAGGCCTGACAGAAGCAGGATACTGTAGAGCTTTATTTTCATAGTGGGTACATACATGACAGATTAAAATTAACAAAAGGCAGCAAGAAAGTTAAGTTTTTTACACCAACCTTTGATCTCAGAAATCTCCAAAGAAGCTGCTATCACTTAGTTTGATTAAAAACGTCACAAAGTCGCGGCATCCAAAGGCTAACCCCTAATTCCATTTATTTCCTGGCTGCTCTTAAAATTCTATATTTAACGATTAGAAATAATCATTTCCATGAAGAAACTACTTGTCGGGCTCGTGCTTATCAGTCAATTGGCCATAGCACAAAAAGAAATTCCATTGTACTCAGGAGTAATCCCTAATTCGCAAAAACCTCCAACCCCTTTAGACACGACACTAACCACGTATATTGGCACCAATAAAATTGAAATTCTAAATGGCGTAGTTACACCCACGCTTACTATCTTTTTACCAGATCCTGCCAAAGCAACGGGATCGGCTGTAATTATTTGTCCGGGTGGTGGCTATTCGGTTTTAGCGATGAGCCATGAAGGCTATGATGTTGCCAGGCGATTGAATGAAGAAGGAATTGCCGCATTCGTTTTAAAGTATCGTTTACCCAAGGGCGGCATCATGATTGATAAAAAAATCGGGCCTTTGCAAGATGCGCAACGAGCTATTCAATTGGTAAGAGAAAATGCGAAGCAGTGGAATCTCAACTCAAATAAAATCGGAATTATGGGGTCGTCAGCCGGTGGTCATTTGGCTTCCACGGCAGGTACTCATTTTGATAAACCTGTTATTGAAAATCCGAATCATATAAGTTTACGCCCCAACTTTATGATTTTAAATTATCCGGTAATTAGTTTTTCGGATAGCCTTACACACCAGGGCTCGCGCCAAAACTTAATTGGCTCAAAAGTTTTTACCAGCGATGATTTCAAAAAGGGAGTTCCTACGAAAGCCAAAGAATTAGGGATGTCGGAAGAAGATGTAATGAACTTCTCCAACGAACTTCATGTCACCCCAAAAACTCCGCCTACTTTTATTACTTCGGCACTCACCGATAAAACGGTACCTGTAGGCAACTCACTTGCATTTATAACTGCCCTGCAACAAAACAAAGTGCCGGTAGAAGTTTTCTTTTATGAAAAAGGAAAGCATGGCTATGGCATGATCAATCCTGAAGCCTCAGAACAATGGATGGATGCCTGCCTAAAATGGATGAAGAAAAATTTTGATCAACCCGCTATGGACTTTGCTAACCTTAAACGTTTTCAACAAGAGAATAAAAAACTATCGGCACCAAAAGCAACTGAAAACCGGGTAGTTTTTATGGGCAATTCCATTACCGAAGGTTGGGGAAGAGTTGACCCAGATTTCTTTGAGGGCAAGCCCTACATTAACCGAGGCATCAGCGGGCAAACTACACCGCAAATGGTGTTGCGTTTTCAACAAGATGTTGTTGATCTAAAACCTAAAGTGGTTGTGATCTTAGCTGGCACCAATGATATAGCGGGCAACACTGGCCCGATGACGCTTGAGCAATCACGAGATAATATTATTGCAATGGCTCAATTAGCAAAAGCTAACGGAATAAAAGTAGTCATCGCCTCAATAATTCCAGCATTCGACTATCCCTGGAAACCAGGACTTGAACCCGCAGGAAAAATTGTAGCATTGAATAAGATGCTGAAAGAATATGCTAGCAAGAACAAGATTGTTTACCTCGATTATTTCTCAGCGATGGCCGATGAACGAAATGGTTTACGAAAAGGATTGGGTGATGATGGCGTTCATCCTAACCTGGAAGGGTATAAAATTATGGCACCGCTAGCTGAAAAAGCAATCGCGGAAGCATTAATAAAAAAATAACTACCAACCCGATTTTAATCCCTGCTTCAAAGCCTTTTGATATTTACGTTTGTCAAAACGATATAAGAAGGGGGCTTTGTGGGCACCACCCAGTTTTCGTTCCTTTAATTTTTCAAGAATCTCTATTCCTAGCATTCGCTTTTGAAAATTTCTGCGATCCAGTGATTCGCCAAGAATGGTTTCGTATAAACGTTGAAGTTCCGGCATGGTAAATTTTTCTGGCAACAGGTTATAACCAACCGGGTGATCATTCAAGTCAAGGCGAAGAGTTTCAAGCGCTTTATTCATAATTTGTTTATGATCGTAAATAAGGGCTGGCACCTTGCTTACATTCCACCATCTGCACTCAGTGCTCAGTATATCAGGCTGTGGATTAACTTTTGAGAATTCCACTAATGCATAGTATCCAATGGTAATAAATCGCTTATTAATCCAACTTTTAGCAGGAGCAATTTTCTTTCCTTTTTCTCGAGCAGGATCGCCAAAGGTGTGAAACTGTTGTAAATAAATATTTTCAAGACCAGTTCGTTCATGTAGAATGCGCACAGCCGAATCGTCTACTGATTCATCATGTTTTACAAAACCACCCGGTAGGCACCAAGCACCTCCTTCCCATTTTAACAATAGAACTTTAAGTTGATCATTGTGGAATCCAAAAATCACACTATCTACCGAAACATGTGGGAGAAATGTCTGGTCACCAATCAAAAAAAAGTCTTTTAACAATTTAGAATTCATACAAAGTCTTAATTCTTTACAAATCTGTCGAATTGTTTTGGCAAACTATAGAAGTATCCTTGAAAATAGATGGTTAAATGAATACTATTGTGTTACTAATACACATTGAATAAATTAACTACTCAATTTCATATACTTATGATGCACTTTTCCAAAATCACCTTCTCTTATCTAATACTGATAGCATTAGTTAGCTGCGGACCAAAATGGACTGAGACTGAATCGAACGGAATCAAAACAGTAACAAATGAAAACGGAAAAACGTTGGGTTATTCTGCAACATCTGGGGTAACAATAATTACTACCGACAGGCTTGGGTTTAAAGACCTTAACAAAAACGGTCAA
>JAGPBO010000201.1 GCA_018063305.1 Cyclobacteriaceae bacterium | reverse complement strand
AGATTCCATTCGCGCTCCGTTTCTACCACCCCCTGCTCCTTTAGCTCTTCCAAAAGTCTTCCTCCTATTTCATAAAAATCTTTACGACCCAGGTAGTCGAGATCGGCATCACATAAAACTTTCTCCAGTTTTGTAAGGGGCGATTGCGGTATTCGTGTTGCCAAAATCATATTACAGATTATCTCGATTTGATCGTTTGCAAATCCATAGATCGGAAGTATCTCGCGAGCCAATTCCGCTCCTCGTTCTTCATGATTTTTAGGAGAATAAATGAATCCTGAATCGTGAAATAAAGCAGCCACTCGTAAAATTTTAATCTCTTCTTCATTGAGTTTTTCATCCTCTCCTATTTTCAATGCTGAATCCAAAACATCTTGCACATGATCCAGGTTATGATATTGACGTGCTGGCATTTCTTTCTTCAAAAGATCAACAATATGCTTTTCGGCTGCTTCAAAATCGGGAACGATAGAGGCTTGATTATTCACATACTCCCGTAGATCTCTTATTAGCGGATCAACATTCCACCAAATAAGATCTACATCGTTGGTACTCTTAGCTTTCATAAACCATTGCACAGCACTGGCTTTATCGCCTAAGAAATTGCAGACATAAGCAATATAAATATTAACACCCTTTTCATTCAACTTACTTCGATTGACAAGTTCATTGAATAATTCCTTAGCCTTATCGAGTTGGTTTAGCCCGGTATACGCGGATGCCAGGTAAGCGACCATAGAGGGTGGTCTTATTTTCGATGTGGCCAATCCAGCGAGAATTGCATTAGCAGCATCTTCAAACCGACCCATGGCTAAATTAATTCTACCCAAAAAATCATAAAGTCGAACAACGGCTGGGTATAAGTTTATTGCTTCCAACAATGTTTCAAGCGCTGCTTCATTTCGGCCCATCAAATGCTGGGCAACCACTTGATAGTTAAAATAAGAAACAGATAACGGGTCTAGGGTTTTCGCTTTGCTAACCATGTTGAGCGCTTCTTCAAATCGCCCCATCATGGATAACAAATAACTATACGTAAACAGAACGTCCGCATTGTTAGGGCTTAACTCAAGCGCTTGTAATAGAAATTTCTCGGAAGACGGGAAATCCTTCTTAAGAAAAAGTTCAACAAATGCCTTTGTCAAATAGTCATTATCGGAAGGTCCACGTTTCCAAACCTCTTGCAAATATTTTTCAATATTCTTTTGAGCTTCATGGGGTGCCATATCTCCGTTCCAGGACATGCGTGCCGAATACGAACTGGCCAGATAAGAATAGGCCTGCTTAAACTCAGGATCTTTGACGATCGCTTGCTGAAAATAATCGGTGGCTGCACGATACCCTTCTACACTCCATTGATTGAATGCATGCCTTCCCTTTAAAAAAAGATCATAGGCTTCCCGGTTCTTGGTGGGTACTTCCTTAACTTTTTCAGTATTACCAATTGAAGCATTGAGCTCCTTCGAAACAACTTCAGCTACTTTACCTTGTATTTCAAAAATATCATCCAAGCTTTCCACAAATACTTTCGACCAAATATGTTGCTCGCGCAAAGCATCAATAAGTTGAACATTGATTCTGACTTTGTTATTGTGAGCCTGAGCACTTCCTTCTAAAATAAACTTAACGCCTAGCTCCGTAGCAATTTCCGGTGCCGACTTCGTTGTTTTTTTATACTTCATTACGGAAGTCCTTGATATAACCCTAAGTTTAGGAAGCGCAGCCAACTCCATCAGGATATTTTCAGCAATGCCATCAGCAAAATATTCCTGTGAGGCATCATGTGATAAACTTACGAAAGGAAGCACCGCCACAGAATTCTGGGGTGTGCTTTGACTTTCTTTAGTACTCGCCACATTAGTTTCCGCCTCCTCCTTATCCCCATTCATTGAATCCCATAAAATATCGGCACCCCGGCCAGGGTTCTTAATAGCCGTGATGATTTCTTTAATCGCATTAGCAACTTTGTTAATCTGATCTCGATAAAATAAATTGTTATTATTCTCCTGTCTCGAATCATCTGCACGCAACGGTCGGTTAACTCCAGGTGCTTGAAAATTGAAATCAATAAATCGCAACTTGGAATTCAATTCCGTTTCAATAAGGTTCTGATCTTCCTGATCTAACTGATGGATGACGATAGGCAAAATACGGCTGGCCACGTTGCCACTTCGCAGTTTGATATCCCTTCCCAGCAGATCCTCTTTTGCCGATTTGTTAAATGCACAAAATTCATTTTGCCAAGCGAAGCAACGTGGGTCACAATAGATTTGAGATAAAATGGGAATAAAAATCAGAGACTTTAACTTCCCTTCCAGACTTTTGTCTACATCATGTGTCTCTAGTAATCCATCATGCAGGCTTGAATCAAAATAGATGGAGATCTTTTCTTTAAATGTGCTTTCCAGTTCCTTTCCAAGGTCAGCTACAAAATCGGTAACCCAACCGGCTTGTTGATTTCCGAAACCGAGTTGAGTTGCTCCTGATACGCTGCGGTTGTCTTTATGGCGATAGGAGATAAAAATATCATATTCGTATCCGGAAACTATTGATGGCATAACCCCAAATATACTAACTTGTGCTCCGCAAGGCAATACAACCGAGTCTATAAAATAATTTCAAAACACTATGATTCGTTCAGCTATTTCTACCCTTTTACTAGTCTGCGCAGGATACTTTTCCTATAGTCAAGAGATCCTTGTTCAGCCCTACCTGCAACCCGGCAATGCTCCAACATTATCCAAAGAAATGAAAGTATTGATTTGGCAAACCGATAGCATTCCTGGCAAATTCAAAGTCGAGGTTTCTTTGAATTCCGCTAATCAAAAAATCAATGTCGCCAAAATTAGTGTAACAAAGCTTTGTCTAAATAAAACGACCTCGCTCTTATATAGAGCAAACCTGAATGGATTAAAATTCGATGTCTCCTATCAATACAAAGTTTACCTCAATGATAAACTTATCACAGAAAGTATTTTTAATACCCGAAGTAAAAATCAAAATACCCGATTTGCTGTGATGGGCGATTGTGGAGCAGGAACTCCCCAACAAGCTCAGATTGCCTATCAGATTTATCAAAACAAGCCAGACTTTGTTATGATTATTGGTGACAATGTATACCAACGCGGCCTGGAAAACGAGTACAGAGAAAATTTTTTCCCATACTATAATGCGACTACCGCCAATCCAGCAGTGGGAGCTCCTTTGATGAAGAGTGTTCCTTTCTATTTATTGATTGGTAATCATGACGTGTTTGGTGCAGACCTGGATAAAACTCCGGGTGGCCTGGCCTATTTTTATTATAGTGACTTACCTCTTAATGCGCCTGTCCCGGAAGGTGTCATTGAGCCGACAGGAGATAAAGAACTAATTAAGGCATTCAAATCTAATACGAAGCCACGTTATCCAAAAATTTCTAACTATTCGTTCGACCAAGGGAACGTTCATATTGTTTGTCTCGATGCCAATGAATATACGAATCCGATGGATCCAAATCTGATACCCTGGCTTATAGAGGATTTGAAAAATAGTAAGGCCAACTGGAAAATTGTTTCCTTTCATGCTCCGGGTTTTAATTCAAGTAATGCCCATTACGATTATCAGTATATGCGCCTGCTCTCTCCTATATTCGAGCAATTGGGGGTTGATCTTGTTTTAAACGGGCATGTTCATAATTATCAGCGATCTGTGCCCTTCACCTTCGATCCGAAGAAAAATGAAGGAAGCACTCAGTATGTAGTTACAGAAGAAGGGCGCGTGGATGGGAAGTTTACGTTGGATGAAACCTATGACGGAGTCACCAATACGAAACCCAAAGGAATTATTTACATTGTTAGCGGGGCAGGTGGAGCTCCTTTATATGATAATTCCATTAGCGGAAATCCCGAAATGTGGAAGCACGAACCTCCGGAAAATTGGGTACCCTTTACTAAAAAACTTATTTCCAATATCAATTCATTCACATTTATTGAAACAGAAGGCAAAAAGTTGACTCTTAAGCAACTCGATGGACAAGGTGTTGTGATAGATCAAATTATAATGACCAAATAAGAGATATGAAAATTCTATTTTAAATTTACCTGAAACAATCCGGTGCTCTCGGTAGCCTTGGGCAATTGAATTAATCCCACATAGTCTAAGAGAAATCGCTTAGGATACAGGGCAAGTACTGCAGCAAAGGCGATGCTAGTACAAATACTTCCGGAAGTCGCAAACTGTGTAATTGCTTTAACAGATTCTATGTTATGATCATTGGCTGTATCATTAATGTATACGGGTGCCGCATGTAATCCTATCCGGATTGGTTTAACCGGTTTAAAGGGTGCTGTAGTATTCCAAACAGAACGAACCGTATCCATTAACCCAATTTCAGTTTCCAATCCTATAATAATTGAATCTTCCATTTCTTCATAAACTTTATACGCAAGTTGCTCTTCACCAGAAAGTGACTTAATCACTTTCTCGATTCTTTCCTTTTCCATTGGAAGAATAGTTGTCATGTCAATACAAGCAATAAATAGAACCGGGCGATTCATGATTATGGTTTGCTCCGATTTAAGCGTGGAGATGGAGGGTGTAACATCGTTACCCGAGGTATACAATACATCGGGGTTGATATTTGTATGCCGTTGGGGATAAGGCCATAGTTGAATAGTGTCACGCGTTCCTCCTTCTCTCCGTTTCATATCAAGTTCAGAAAGGACAGTTAATAAATACGGTTCCTGATGGAAGGTTTGACTACGCAACACAGCAGCACCAAAAATTACTTTCCCCAATAGAGAAAACAAATCATCATTACCCCCATAATGATCGTGGGTTATAAAAGTGTTGGGATATTTTGTATGCAAGGCTTCAAATCGATTTACCCAATGCTCCCCTGCAAAGGCTAAACTGGTATACACAAAGTCATTCTTATTAAATGGCATGAGAATATGCACTTCACCGCCTTCTTCCAACATAGCTTCAGCAAAAAGAATATCAGCACCACAAGCCAACGAACAATAACCAATACTCGCCTGCAAGGTTTTAATTGCTCCTTTAATGGAGTCCTTTACCTTATTTTCAATGTTGGCCGGAAAACGTGGCGTGGACCGGTTGGGCGCATCGATCATGTGACCAGCAAACGCCAATACAATAGGCGGTGCAAAAATTCGAAGCACTTCTTTTGCTACGGGTAAATAATGATTAAGAAGCCAAAGTTGGTTATGTATACTCAATACCTTTCCCCAATCATTACCAACTAGTTTGCGTGCCTTGATATAATATTCAACAGACCGGTCCCGGTTTTTTGTAAGCAAGTAAGCCTCACCCAGTGTAGCCAATTCCCAAACCGAACTTGCCTGACTTTCGAGTTTAGAAATTACCTGAGCTGCCATTTCGCGGCCTTGCACAGCACGTCCGGCTATGGCCGACATAGTAGCGGCATTTATTCCAGTATAATAATTTCCGGTTGCTTCAAAATTCTTTGCGTAGGTATCACGCGAAAGAATGGCATATTTGGAATCCTGGTGTTTTTTGAAAAGGTCTTTATAAATGCCGCCTAAAATTCCTGCCGTTTCTGAATCTCCGGGGTTAGCTGCGTAGTTAGCAGAAAGAGAATCCAAGGCTAGATGTGGATTACCCGATTTAGAAACAGCCAACGCAAACAACTGTTTAAGCCTTAACGAATCATCTTGCAGAATCGCTTCCTCAGCCTTGGCCCGGGCTTCAAAATACCGGCCATGATTAATTAAATTTTCTATGGTTAATATCGAATCGGGCAAGGGTAATTATTTACTTTCTTCCAGTTATTTTTATTTCAACAAACCGATAATACAATTCTTTAAGATTAGATTTGGAAATATAGTGATTTTAGGAAGAAAATCTTGATTATCCTACATGTTCCAATTTAACCAACAATGTCGGATACCATACAAAGCAGTAGTAACAAAAAATAATCCAAGCATTAAAACCAACCGGCCATGTAGCAAATCATATTTAAGTTAAATGCATTTTATAAATTATCCCGATTTAAATCTCCTTCCATGAAATCATCTGTTATCGATTCTCCTACTATCCGAAATCAATTTCCATCTCTTCAACGAACCCACAATAATCTGCCGATGGTTTTTCTTGATGGCCCAGCCGGCACACAGGTGCCACAATCCGTCATTGAATCCATTTCGCATTATTATAAGAATTCAAATGCAAATTCTCATGGTACGTTTATCACCACCCAGGAAACGGATCAGGTAATCCATCACATGCGAGTATGCATGGCTGCCTTATTGGGTGCCGAAACTGAAAACTCTATTTCGATCGGTCAGAATATGACCACGTTAAATTTCGCACTGGCACGCGCACTCTCACGTGTATTCAAACCGGGTGATGAAGTCTTGATTACTCAACTCGATCACGAAGCTAACCGAGGTCCGTGGTTAACCTTGCGGGATTTTGGAATAAAGGTGCGTGAGGTGAAACTACTTTCTAGTGGCATCCTCGACTACGAAGATTTTGAGAACAAAATAAATGAGAACACCCGCCTCGTTTGCATGGGTATGTCTTCTAATTGCATTGGTACAGTCAATGACTTTAAACTTGTTCGTAAGCTCACCTATCGGTACAATGCCTGGCTTTTATTAGATGCTGTGCACTATGCTCCTCATTTTTCCATTGATGTTCAGGAAATTGGATGCGACTTT
>JAGPBO010000200.1 GCA_018063305.1 Cyclobacteriaceae bacterium | reverse complement strand
TAGTTCAATAGCTTTTTAATTTCACTAGAAACTTTCTCCGCGTTAGGAAGCATCATTTTTTCAAGATCAATATTTAATGGGATGGCTGGCAAGTTTGCTGCGCCCAACGTCCAAACCGGAGCATCCAAAAATTGAAAACATTCTTTTGAGATTCTTCCGGCCAGCGATTCAGCAAAGGAATTGAGTAGTGGTTCTTCCGTTAAAACAAATGCCCGTCCATGTACTTTTACTGAATTTGTAATCGCATCCCAATCAATGGGATTAAGCGTACGGAGATCCAAAATTTCAATTTGTCCGGGAAATATTTTTGAAGCCGCCTTTGCCCAATAAACGCCCATGCCATAGGTAATGATGGCAGCCGTTTCGCCAGTTTTTATTTTATCTGATTCGGTAGTTTGTACGATTCGTGAAACTCCCAGTGGTATGGTATAGTCACCATCCGGTTCAACCGTTTTGGCTTCGAGCGTGCCTGGCACTTTGCTCCAGTATAATCCTTTATGTTCGAGCATAACCACAGGGTTAGGATCGAGGAAAGCCGCTTTCATCAAGCCCTTCATATCCGCTGCGTTGGATGGATACACTACTTTAATTCCGCGTATGGTCAACAAGGTCGATTCAATGCTTCCTGAATGATAGGGCCCTCCTCCTCCATACGCTCCAATAGGTACCCGTATTAAGGATTGAACAGGAAACTTTCCTTTGGTGAGGTAACAACTTTTTGATAATTCTTCGACCAGTTGATTCATTGCCGGCCAAATATAATCGGCAAATTGAATTTCAACAATTGGCTTTGCGCCCACGGCAGCCATGCCTACTGTTGATCCAACCAGATAGGCTTCTTGAATAGGTGTATTAAACACTCTCTCGTCACCATATTTTTGCGCCAGTGTTGCCGCCTCACGAAATACACCACCTAGTCGCTTGCCCACATCCTGTCCATAAAATAATGCTTCGGGATATTTTTTTAAAATCTCATCTATCGCGTGAAGGGCTGCATCGACCATCAAGACTTTTTCTGCCCCTACGGGAGTTCGGTTACCGAGCTCTTTTGTTATTGGAGTCGGAGCAAATTCATGTGAATCAAAATCAACTGGATCGGGATCAGCGGAAGCTAATGCCCGTTCATAATCGGTATTAACATTTTTCAGTGCACGCTTTTCAACTTTTTTGAATTCATCTTCTGTAGCTCCTTGTTCCATCAAATGTTTTTTCAGAACGTGAATCGGGTCACGCTTCTGATGATCTTCCAGATCTTCACCCCGGTACCATTCTTTACGAACGCCCGAAGTATGGTGACCCAGTAAGGGGCATGTTGCATGAATTAAAATGGGTTGTCTGGTTGAACGCACATAGTTAATTGCCGCTTCAACAGCCTTAAAGGATTCAACAAAATCCGCTCCGTCTACCCTTCTTCGTTCGAGTCCTTTGAAACCAGCTGCATATTCATAGGCATCCATTGCGCGCATCTCGCTACCCGTGGCCGAGATTCCCCAACCATTATCCTGAATTAAATATAGGATGGGCAATTTTTTGAGAACAGCCATTTGAAGAGCTTCGGCCACTTCGCCTTCCGTTATTGACCCATCACCCAACGAGCATAAGACAATTGGATTTTGTTTGTTCACTCTCAACTTCTGAGATTCCAGATAGGCAATGCCATGGGCCATACCCGTTGCCGGGATTGCTTGCATGCCCGTAGCGGAGCTTTGATGGGGAATTACCGGAAATCCTTTTCGCTTTAGCGATGGATGTGCATAATAGGTGCGACCGCCAGAAAACGGATCGTCTCGTTTAGCCAACAATTGTAGCATCAACTCATACGGCTCAAGCCCCATGGCCAACAGCACGGACTCGTCTCTATAGTAGGGTGTCACATAATCGTGTGCTGTAAGCTGTAATCCAGCAGCTAATTGAATAGCCTCATGGCCGCGCGAAGTACTGTGTACGTACTTACTGCAAATCTCTTTTTTTTCTTCGTAGAGCTCCGCTAAAGATTTCGAAACCTGCATCAACTCGTAGGCTCGCCACAGCATTTGTTTATCAATAGATTTAATGCTTTGCTTTTGTCTTGTCAAGATTGCCATTTCAAACGATTGTACTCGGCCAAATATACCCATTTTAACCCCTTTAAAGAACACAAAAAGTGATTTCGCCAATCGTTGGCACCCGATAATAGATTAGAGAATCGAAATACTTTTAGAAACTGATTTTTTGATTATCATTCTTGATAAAAATCATCACACTAACTGGATACTTGTCATGGTTTTTCCCTATCTCTTAGCAGTATCTTTATAGTATAAAATTAAAAAAGAGGGATATGAAACTGATGAAAAAATCCAATTTCCCATCTTTATTTAGTGAAAGATGGATGACTGACTTCTTTGATACGGATCGTTTCTTCTTCGATAGTGATTTATTGAAGTCGAACACCGTGCCCATGCTGCCACCTGTAAACATTTCCGAACTGGAAAAAGAATTTGTGGTTGAAATGGCTGCTCCAGGAATGGATAAAAAAGATTTTGTGATCACGCTGGAAAATGGCATGCTGAATATCTCAGCTGAGCACAAAGTTGAAAACGAAGAAAAAGAGAAAGACTTTACTCGCAGAGAGTTTAATTATCAGTCTTTCGCTCGTTCGTTTACTCTTCCTGAAAATGTAAGTGATGATAAAATAGTTGCCAACTATGATAACGGAATTCTAAAACTCCAACTGGGGAAAAAAGTTCTTACCAAAGTTCCGCCCAGAAAAGAAATAGCCGTTCATTGAAAGCAGAGAAAGTGTATTAGTAGCAACCAGACGAGACGTACGATCTTTGAGGCTCTAAAGAACCTACCTGTTATTACTTGACGTGCTGCTCTTACGATTGGTTGTATACGAGAAACCCCGGCAAGCCGGGGTTTCTATTTTAATCGTACTTAAGTACGAAGGGCCTGTACAAATTTTTCAACATTAACCGATAAGTCCGTTGCGGATTTCAACGAAGTAATAAAAGAACTGCCCACAATGGCTCCTGCGGAATATTCGCAGGCTTGCTGATAGGTCTTCTTATTGGAGATACCAAACCCTATCAAAAAAGGATTTTTCAGATTCATAGAACCCAGGCTTTCAAAATATGTACACTGCTCCGAACTAAATTCCTGTTTGGCGCCTGTTGTACTGGATGAGGATACGGCATAAATAAATCCTGAACTGAGCGAATCGATTTTGCGAATTCGCTTTTCGGATGTAGTGGGAGAAATTAAAAATGAAATACTCAGATTTAAAGATTCGCAGATCTCCTTATAATGAAGTTCATATTCTTCGAGCGGAAGATCCGGAAGGATAAGTCCATCCACTCCGGCATACGCAGCATCCTTAAAAAATTTCTCCATGCCGTATTGCATTACGGGATTAAGATATCCCATTAACACAACGGGTATTTCTATTTTAGCTCGTAGTTCACGTACCTGCTGCAAAAGCAACGCCACCGACATGCCCAGCTCTAAGGCGACCTTATTACTTTCCTGAATAGTGGGGCCATCCGCGATAGGGTCACTAAAGGGAATTCCGATCTCAATCATATCCACTCCCGCCCTCTGTAAATGTTCTGCTATCGCAATCGTATCGTGCCGTTTAGGGTATCCGGCTGTAAAAAATACCGAAAGAATATTTTTATGCTTCGTCTCAAAAAGTTTCGTAATTCTATTTTTCATTTCAATGAGAATAACCTTTAAATAATTTTTCGCCCGCCCGAATCGATAACGGCAATACATTTTGAGCGGGTGGTAAGGGGCATGTCGCGAATGGTGTAAAGGCGCAGGGCGGATTATATGATTTATTGAAATCAATAATCGTGTTGCCCGCTGCATCGGGGAGTTTTACATAGAGGTATCGCCCGGCAGGATAGGTCTCTTTCGTATTGGTTGAATCGCCAAAAATAATAAACCATTCCCCCGTCCCTTCGTCCAACGCATCCAGGCGGTAGGTCTGATCGTTAACAGTAAATACAATAGTACCTGGTGAAATTTGATCTGTTGTTTGACCTAACACATTGGTTATGCTAATCCTCTTTGGCGTTTCCGGGATCTCTGCTTTAGCTTCTATTCTCCAGGCAGGGTCTACTTCATACCGATTAATACCAGAGAATTCTGTAACAGCTTTGCTTTCCATGTCCCTCAAGCGTATGCCCACCTGATCATCGCGCTTAATGATAAACCAACGCAGCGAACCATGGGTCAACTGCGCACTCCTTGTTGAATCCGGATGAAAAATAATTTTATCACTAACGACACTGGAGTCAATCAAAATTTTAGCATCAGGCAATGCATGAATTTCGACTACCCCATTTTTTACTAAAAAATAACCGGCTCGTCCATCAATTTTACCAGCAGGAAAAACGATATCATTAGACTCATCACTACCAAATGTATTGATGCCTTCTTTTAACCAATACAGTCCGGCCAGGTTGAGCCACCCATTATCACTCTTTACCTCATCAATCCGTTCCGTATGCCATTGATCGATCTCCTTGGCATAGGCAATCCGATCAACTTTGTTTTCTGAGGGTTGTGTACAACTTACGGTTGCCAGTACAAACAAGCTGAATAAGAAACCTTTTAGTATTGTGCTCATATCTTCCGTGATTAGTATTAATATTTTCCCCAGCGAATATAGGTTTCTAAATCCTTATCGCCCCGACCCGACAAATTAATTACGACCACATCGTCAGGGTCTAAATCCAACTTGCTTAACGCAGCGATAGCATGCGCGGACTCTATGGCTGGAATAATGCCTTCCAGTCGACTTAATTCAATCCCGGCATTCATCGCTTCATCATCGGTAGCACTTAGAAATTGTACCCGGCCGGTTTCAAATAAATGCGCATGCATTGGACCAATACCAGGGTAATCCAGTCCGGCAGATATGGAATACGGTTCGATCACTTGCCCATCTGCGGTTTGCATTAAAAGTGTCTTACTCCCATGCAGTACTCCTGGTTTTCCGAGTGTAGTGGTTGCGGCTGACTCGCCACTATCAATACCTAACCCCGCTGCTTCTACACCCACCAGGTTTACATGTTCGTCCGAAAGAAAATTATAAAATGCGCCCGCTGCATTACTACCACCTCCAATACAGGCCAACACATAATCCGGATAGGGATTTCCAATTTCTTGCTGCAGTTGTTTTTTTATCTCGGCACTGATAACCGATTGAAAGCGCGCGACCATATCCGGGTATGGATGTGGCCCCACTACGGAACCTATGATGTAGTGGGTATCCGTAGGATGATTAATCCAATGGCGCATGGCTTCATTGGTTGCATCTTTTAGGGTCATGTTTCCCGACAAGGCTGGTACCACCTTCGCGCCCAGAATGCGCATGCGCTCCACATTGGGGCGTTGGCGTTCCATATCAAGTTTGCCCATGTAGACAATACACTCCATACCCATGAGTGCACATACGGTGGCGGTGGCCACGCCATGCTGTCCCGCTCCCGTCTCCGCAATAATTTTTTGCTTCCCTAATCTTTTAGCCACTAAAATCTGGCCAATCGTGTTGTTAATTTTATGTGCCCCGGTGTGGCATAAGTCTTCACGCTTCAGATAAACAATTGCATTATGTTTTTCTGACAATCGTTTTGCCAGATATAAAGGGGTTGGCCGGCCTACATAATCCTTCAATAACTCATGAAATTCCTTTTGGAATCCTTCCTCATAAATTATGCTCAGATACTTTTCGCGAAGTTCTTCTACATTGGGATAAAGCATCTCCGGTATATAGGCACCGCCAAACTGTCCGTAGTACCCGCGTTCATCGACTTGAAAATTCATACTCGCAATTTTTTTATGATGGATAGTACTTTACTCTTTTCTTTTCTGCCTGGAGAAATTTCAACACCACTATTTACATCGAGTGCATGAAGATTCATCCCAACAAAGGAATTAAGATCAAGGATGTTTTCGCGGTTGATGCCCCCGCTTAAAAAGAAAGGAGTGTTTTGATTATAGTTGTTCAAAATATTCCAATCAAATTTTTTCCCAGTTCCTCCATAAGCACTTCCCTTTGTATCGAACAGAAAAAAGTCAACCGTGGTCTCGTATTCATTAGTTATTGCAAAATCAAACTCCGCCTCTACCCGAAACACTTTTATTACAGCTATCCCCTCACTTTTTATTCGCTTGCAGTACTCCCGTGATTCGTCCCCATGCAATTGAACAAAATCAAGATTATGTTTCTTCACCAACCTCAGCAAGTTACTGAACGGCTCATTCACAAATACACCCACTCGCTTTATCTCATTCGAAAAATCATCCGGTATCTCGAAATCTTCTCCTACAAAACGGGGTGAGTTCTTATAAAAAATAAACCCCATATAATCAGGATTGAGCGCACCGATCTCGCGGATGTTGGCGGCATTGCGCATCCCACAAATTTTTAATCGAATGGAATTTGACTTATCCATACTAAACTTCAGCCTTTAATTGATTTAATCGAGTTACAAATTCGAGGCATGCCTTTTCCGGATTGCTGTTTTGCATAAAACTCTGGCCCATTAAAAAACCTTCGTAACCATACTTTCGAAGTTCCATGATTGCTTCCGGGGATTCAATGCCGCTTTCACTTACTTTCACAAATGTTTCGGGAATGAACGGAGCCAGCTTTTTCGATACCTCTAAACTCAGCGTAAATGTTTTTAGATCCCGATTGT
>JAGPBO010000199.1 GCA_018063305.1 Cyclobacteriaceae bacterium | reverse complement strand
TAGTAGCCAGTATTCTGATTGCCTACGGAACTTCACAGAAACTTCCACTCAGTACAACCTTTGTAACCTTTATGGTGGCCATGGGTTCTTCCTTTGCCGATCAGGCGTGGGGAAGAGAAAGCGCTGTATATCGGGTGGCCGGGGTTATTAATGTTATTGCGGGTTGGTTAATTACAGCCGTAGTGGCCTTGCTGGCGAGTGGGCTGTTGGCCTTTATCATGTATAAAACCGATCCGATCGGGCCCTTGGTACTCACGGTGCTGGCGGGATTTTTATTGATACGAAGTCATGTAGTCTTTAGTAAAAAATCGAAAGTTGAAAAAGCCGATAATCAACTGTTAGAAGTTAAACAGTTAAGCATACCCCAGGCAATCAGCGAAAGCAAAAAAAATACCGCTAAAACATTGAAGACAATCCGAGAGGTTGTTATTCAAAGTTTACGCGCTTTGTTAAATGAAGATCAGGGAATCTTGCACAAATCGAAAGATGAACTTGAAAAACTAAAAGTTCAAACTGAAAAATTCGATTCAAAGATTATTAAGCTTGTGCGAAAAATTGAAAAGGGAAATCTGGCAACCGGGCGGTTGTATATTTTAGTTTTCGATTTAATGCAAGATCTTTTTCAAAGCACGCAACTAATCAACGATCTGATTATGATTCACGTAGAGAATCATCACTCACCACCCAAAAAGAAATATGCAGAATTAACAGCCACGTTAGAACGAAAGCTGGGTGATTACGCAAACCGTATTGCCGAACATATTGACTCCGGACGAGGCCGGTCTGCCTCCTTAGAAGGAGAGCAAAAGATGCTTATTCAACTTTTGAATAAATCACTGGACGACCTCGTGATCGATATTCAGAAGGATGACATTGGCAATCGCATGGGCTTACTTCAAACACGCCTGCTGCTTGAGTTGCGCGATATTGTTACCGAACTGGGCGAACTTCATGCTGTGTATGATGAAAATTCAACCTCACCGGCAGCAAACGCGTAATGCATGTCGTTGCTGGAAAAGCATCTTGTCGTAAAGAGATCACAACTACCTAAAGCAGGCAAAGGGCTTTACACGAAAGTGCCTATTAAAAAAGGTACCCGCCTGGTTGAATACAAAGGTCGCACTCAACCCTGGTGCGAAGTAAAAGAACAAGATGGATATAATGGCTACCTGATGTTCATCACCCGCAATACGGTGATCAATGCCCTGCCTGCCATTAAAACGTTGGGCCGCTATGCTAATGATGCACACGGGCTTTCTAAAATAACAGGGCTGCGCAATAATGCCGAATATGTCAGTGAAGGCAAGCGCTGCTACATTGAAGCTACAAGAGCTATACAAGCCGGTGAAGAAATTCTAGTTGGCTATGGTCGGGAGTATTGGACGCTTATTAAAAAAATTAAAAAAAATTCTTAAGCGAATTCCTCAAAGTGATTTGAAGAGGACGATACGCGCTGTTATCGAAATTGTAATCTAAGCTGCCCAGTAATAATTGAGTTGAAATAAAAAGTTATCTTCGAAAAACAAACTTAATCCCCATGAAACACTTCCCTCTTGTTCTCGTGCTCCTTATCTTTTCCTGCCAGCAACAGAAAAAAGAAGTTCCTTCAAATGTTCTTGTTGAATCTACTCCGCAATCCGCGGGCTTCTCCACGCAGCGACTGGCGAGGATTGATACCACTATTAATAACTGGGTAAAGGATGGTTGGATTAACGGTGCGGTAGGTCTTATAGCCCGCGATGGTAAAATCATTTATTACAAAGCGGCAGGTTATAATGATCTCGAGACAAAAGAACCGCTAAAACGAGATGGTATTTTTCGAATTGCCTCTCAAACTAAAGCAATCACCATTGTAGCCGCCATGATGCTTTATGAAGAAGGGAAATTTCTTTTGGAAGATCCGGTTTCAAAATTCATTCCATCATTCGCGCATGAAACCGTCTTGGATAAATTCAATCCGAAGGATACTACCTACACCACCATTCCGGCCAAGCGGCAAATTACCATTCGCGATTTAATGACGCATACTTCAGGTATTGGGTATGCGCAAATCGGAAGTCCGGAAGCCAATTCCATTTATGCAAAGAATAAAATTACTGCAGGCTTAGATGTTTACGAGGGCACGCTGGCTGATGCCATGACGCGATTAGGTTCGTTGCCCCTCATGCATCAACCGGGTGCGCAGTGGACGTATGGTTTAAACATTGACTTACTTGGCCGTTTAGTAGAAATTTGGTCAGGCCAAACCTTAGAAGAATTTTTTAATCAGCGGATATTTCAACCACTCGGTATGAGTGATACTTATTTTAATGTTCCAGAGGAAAAAGCAAATCGACTTGTTAATTTTTTTCAGGAAGATTCGACCGGATTGAAGAAGTATGTAACCGCACTGGGTGGCGATATGAATTTTCCTTTGCGGAAAAAATCCTATTTCTCAGGCGGTGGTGGGTTATCTTCCACGATTTACGACTACGCAGTTTTTTTACAAATGCTTTTGAATAATGGTGAATATAATGGCCAACGATATTTAAGTCGTAACACGGTGCGCATGATGACCATGAACCAAATCGGTGATCTTACCTTAGGAGATAATAAGTTTGGGTTAGGATTTGAAATTGTTAGTGATAAAGGAAGCAGTCTGTTCCCTAATCAGGAAGGGACATTTTCGTGGGGTGGTGCGTTCTCAACAACCTATTGGGTTGATCCAAAAGAAAAAATGGTTGTATTACTCTACCGCCAGATGTGGGGACAACATGGATCGGATGTGGATCAGACTTATAAAGTTCTTGTTTATCAAGCGCTGAATGATTGAGATGTTGTGATCCGAAATTTTCGGACAACAATCCTTATCGTTAAATTTACACCATGATTTCTTTCAAACACAACGTATTCCTGGAGGTAACCCGTCAACTTAATTTTACCAAGGCGAGTGAAGTATTACACATCAGCCAACCTGCCGTAACCAAGCACATTCAACAATTAGAAAAGCAATATCAAACTAGTTTGTTCAGCCGTAAGGGGAATTCCATTACACTAACCAAAGCTGGGCAAATGCTTTTTGAGTATCTATTAAAGGTAAAGGAGATTGAGAATAAGTTTGAATATGAAATTAATAATCAGCGCGATAAGTTTCATGCCAAAGGCGAACTGAAATTAGGAGCCAGCACGACCATTGCCCTTTATATTATTCCTCCTGTATTATCAGCCTTCAGGCAAAGACATCCCGGTGTGCGCATGAGTTTGTTTAATCGTAATTCCGAAAGCGTGTTGAAGGCATTGATGGATCAGGAAATTGATTTGGGTATTGTGGAAGGCAAAAAGAAAATGGGAGCCGTAAACGCGCAGCACTTTCTAACCGATGAGGTAATCCCTGTTTGTTCTTCACACAGTTCGCTGGCTAAAAAAATAAAATTTTCTGAGAGCGATTTAAAAAATATCCCTATTGCTTTGCGCGAACGAGGTTCGGGCACGCTAGCTGCCGTTAAGCAAGCCCTTGCGGGGAAAGGAATTAAAATTTCAGATCTAAAAACCAGTATTCAATTGGGGGGTACCGAAGCACTCAAAAATTTTATTTTGGTCGATGATAGCATGGGCTTTTTACCCATGCGCTCGGTAGCGAAAGAGTTAACCGCTGGTAGTTTGGTAAGGTTATTTGTGGATGGACTTACCATTACGAGACAGTTTTATTTTGTGCAGCGCCATGGAGATGAGAATCACGGACTCAATAATGTGTTTATAAAATTCGCGAAAAACTACTATAATATTAAGTTATGATAGATAACGTTTTGATATTGGCTTACTAAGTAGAAGGCCTCTACCTTAGCCATTGAATTTAAAATTATCTCAATGGCTATGGTGAAGGAAACAATCTCACGCGTTAATGCTTTGTTCTGTTCTGAATGTCAACAACCGTTTTCTATTCATGAAATCAATACGTATTCGACTTGCCATCAAGCTCCGCTTTTGACTCACTATGATTTAGCCGGCTTATCTGTAGATGATATCCAGCAAAATGAACGTTCCATGTGGCGATATGCGGAGGTACTCCCTGTTCTGGAACAATCTAATATTGTCTCGTTGGGTGAAGGTTGGACTCCCTTATTAAAGCTAAAACGATTAGCGGAGAAACTTCAGGTCGAGAATTTATTTTTCAAAGACGAATCGGCAAACCCTACAGGCTCTTTCAAAGCCCGCGGATTAAGCATGGCTGTCTCTAAAGCCAAAGAATTAGGAATTGAAAATTGTATTGTACCAACAGCCGGCAATGCGGGCGGTGCACTAGCTGCTTATTGCGCACACGCAGGGTTAAACGCTACGGTGGTCATGCCCAGGCATACACCCACTCCATTTAAAAAAGAATGCGAATACTTTGGTGCCAACCTCGTGTTGGTAGATGGATTGATCAGTGATTGTGCAAAAAAGGTTACTTCCCTCAATCAAGATGGAAAATATTTTGACATGTCTACCATGAAAGAACCTTACCGCCTCGAAGGAAAGAAAACGATGGGTTACGAAATCGCAGAGCAACTTAACTGGCAATTACCTGACGTAATCCTCTACCCCACGGGTGGCGGCACCGGACTTATTGGTATGTGGAAAGCCTTTAACGAAATGGTTAAGCTGGGGTGGATTTCTCCTTCAAATTTTCCTCGGTTCATTGCTGTGCAAACTGAAAATTGCAAACCTATTCTGGACTCGTTCTTTTCTGCGGAGTTTGCTTCTCCGTGCCTGCCCTCAGTGGCCAATGGACTTTCTGTTCCATTTCCGTTTGCGCATCGTCTTATCAAATCCATTTTACAAGAGACTTCGGGAACGGCCATTGCCATATCGGAACAAGCCATTGTAGAAAATGTTAAAGAAATCGCATCGGTTGAGGGTTTGTTAGTGGCTCCGGAAGGTGCTGCACTGGTTGAAGCGCTAAAAATATTATTGATCACGGAAGAAATTAATCGGGATGAAAAAATACTTTTACTCAATACCGGTTCTGGTTACAAGTATCTAGAGAATCTGCCCTAACCGAAGAAAAAAAATGGCAGGCATTAAATTAATATCATAGTAGTGTACTCCCATTTCTATCTCAAATACTCCAGCACAATCATGCTGATTCCTAAAACAATTTCAAATATCATAATGAAGTCAAAATATTTCCCTGCCGAACCTACTTTCGTTCTCGAGTAAAGTCTGCCTAAGCCTGAACATATAACCACCAGCCCAATCAAATAAACCAATCCATTTATCTGATGAAGGTTATAGGTAGCCCAAGCCACTAAAAAACCCAAGCTGAAATAAATACCACTCAGAAATCTAAATAGATTATCTAAAATCGGTTGAGGTGGAGTGCTCTCCGGTAAAAATGAACTCGCACCCTTCAGCAATAAATTGGTTCCACCAGCCAGGCAGATCAACGAAACCATGCCTAACAAAATCTGTAATAGTAGTTCCATAGGTTTTTAATTTTAGAATTTATCGTCCACACGAATTTGCTAACACGATAAAAAATTATCAATCGTTTAATCCTTTTCCCTTTAAAATCTGAGGTTTGCATTTTTCAATCCGCGACTCGCGCGTAATAGATTGTTTGGCTTGAGAAAAATGAAGCAGGAATCCGCGTTGGCGTCCGGGTGTTAATGCCAGAAAAGCTTTTTTTAGTAAAGGGTCCTTATCCAATTTCATTTTAAATTCCTTTGGCATAGTAAATTGCGAAGTCTTTTTTAACTCCACTTTCAATCCTGCTTTTTCAATTTCAACCGCTTCTTTGATATAGGCTTTCAGCGTTGCTTTCAGTTTTACTATTTCTCCTACCTCAGTGAATCGAATCTGCCGTGCTGCCTGCACATTGGTTGTTTGTTGAACGAGAATACTTTTTGCGTCTTTTAACAAAGCACCTTTAAAAAAAAGAAGTGCACAGTATTCTTTAAATACGTGCATTAAAAGAATATTACTTTTATCGTACGTATAACAAGGAACACCCCACTTCAATTCCTCCGTTAACTCATAGCCCACCGTTTTTGAATCAAGGATAATTTGCCGCAACTGCTCCAATTCTTCTTGCCACTTGCCCTTATTAAAATAGAAATCAACTTTAGGATTCATACCATTCATTTATTATTTCAATACCTTTTCGTGCTGGCTGATTAGATCTATTGAGTTACTTGTCCTTTACCTTGCTTTTTATTTTCAATAAATGCTGCAAATCCTTTTATCATTCCCTGAATACATTCGCAAGGTGTTGGCCCGCCCTCCCAAATGCCTTCACAGGCTTTTTCAACTAATTCGGGCTTATTTTGCTTTACCCATTCTTTTGCTTGATAATAGATAGCCAGGTCATTTGAGGAAGTTTGCACTGATCGAATTTTTCCATCTCGTATTAAAATATGAAACGTGTCGGTAACATTGAAATCAATCTGTAGCGCCTGCATCAAATCATCTTTTACGGTGACGGGAAATAATACGAGCGAATCATTTTTCTCCATATACTTATCCCGATTAACTATTTTGTAGTTTCCACACTCAGCCCATTTTTGATAATATAAAATACTTGGTTGTGATTCGCTGGCAAACGTAAGAATGGTTTGTAAAGAATCTCTATTGAAAGAATAGAAGGCATTCACAAAATTATTGGCAATGGCAACGTTGTTCTCAACAGCATCATGGCGTGCTATATTTTTACAACTTGTTACCAGCAAAAGAGCTATACCAATGAGAAACTCCTTTTTCATAATTCAATTTATTA
>JAGPBO010000198.1 GCA_018063305.1 Cyclobacteriaceae bacterium | reverse complement strand
TGTTCCGCCATTACAACAAATAAATGAAAGGAGTGAACCGTATCTATGCGAACTTCAGGCAAAATAATTCCGCGTATACCTGTTAATTCCTTGCAATAAAGTTGAGCTAATTCAATTCGTTTTTTTGTCCAGGCCGATAAATAGGGAAGTTTTACATTTAAGATGGCCGCCTGTACTGTATCGAGTCGGCTGTTGAACCCCTCCATCAGGTGCTCATCCTTGGATAACCCACCATGATTCGCCAGTCGCCTGATCTTGATGGCTAATTCTTCCTTATCGGTGATAACACAGCCCGCATCGCCAAAAGCACCTAAATTTTTTGTAGGATAAAAACTGAATACCCCACAATCACCAATAGCACCGGCCACTGTTCCGTTCTCTTCAGATAAATGTGCCTGCGAACAATCTTCGATTAGTTTAATTTCTTTTTCATTACAAATTTGCCTGATGTGTTTTGTGTCAGCCATCTGCCCAAAGAGATGAACGACTATTACGGCCTTCGTTCGGCTTGTGATCTTTTTTTCAATTTCAGATGGTGTGATTGCATAATGCGTGGGATCAACATCGGCAAACACGGGTTTCGCTCCTGCCAAGGTTATTACCTCAGAAGTTGAGATCCAACTCCAGGCTGGGGTAATCACTTCATCTCCAGGGCCAATATCAAGGGCCTTTAGTGCGAGGAAGAGTCCAGCCGTACCATTTCCCAAACCAATACAATATTTTGCTGAGCAGAGAGCTGCAAAGTTTTTTTCGAATAATCGAACCGGCTCGCCTCCAATAAAATTACCACCGTTTAGAACAGACGTTATCGCCTGATCGATTTCAGGTTTCAGATTTTTATATTGACTCGTTAAATCTGCGAAAGGAACTTTCATTGAGTTTTAAGCCTTACACAACCGGCTTAAACTGTTTCAAAAACCGGATGTCATTTTCAGAAAAAAGACGGAGGTCATTAATACTATAGCGCAACATGGTGATTCGTTCAATGCCCATACCAAAAGCAAAGCCCGTGTATTCTTCCGGGTCAATACCACAACTTCTTAGCACATTGGGGTGCACCATGCCTGAACCGGCAATCTCTACCCAACCGGAATACTTGCAAACATTGCAACCTTTACCATGACAAATAAGACAGGAGATATCAATCTCTGCACTTGGTTCTGTAAACGGAAAGAAGGAAGGTCGCAAGCGAATCTTGGTTTCCTTCCCAAACATCTCCTTAGCAAAATGATAAAGCGTTTGTTTTAAATCAGAGAAGCCAACATTTTTATCTACGTACAAACCTTCAACCTGGTGAAAGAAGCAGTGGGCACGGGCAGAAATTGCTTCGTTCCGATACACCCGCCCTGGCATGATGGCTCTAAAGGGTGGCTTTCTATCTTTCATTAACCGAATCTGCACATTCGAAGTATGCGTTCGCAACAGCATGTCCGGATTTTTTTCTATAAAGAATGTGTCCTGCATCTCTCGTGCCGGATGATTCTCGGGAAAATTAAGGGCTGTAAAATTATGCCAGTCGTCTTCAATCTCGGGGCCGTCCTCCACATTAAAACCCAGGCGTTCAAAAATCTCAATAATTCTATATCGCGTAAGATTAAGCGGATGGTGGCTGCCGATTTTGTTGGGTGTAATCGGTAGTGTGAGGTCAAGATCGGTTGGGGTTGCAGTGGTTGTGGACTCCAAACTTTCCTGCGCGGCTTTAAACTTTTCTTCCGACAATCGCTTCAAGTCATTGAGCGACTTGCCCATCAATTTCTTGTGTTCAGCAGCTATTGTCTTAAGGTCTTCGAACAGCGAAGCCACAACTCCCTTTTTACTTATATATTGAAGACGGTATTGTTCTAAATCCTCCTTCGTCTTAATCAAGAAGGAATTTATTTGTTCTTCAATGGACTTTATTTTTTGCTCCATTCAATCGTTTGGTTTGCAGTATCTTCAAGATGTAATTAATAATCAGGCACACCATTAATATTATCGCCAAAATTACCAAGTCACCTTGTTTGCGCAAAAGTACGGCAATCGCAAGAAAAAAAATACTAATGAGGGCTATTGAAATTACAGACCGGGCATGGTCAAATCCCAGATTCAAAAACTGGTGATGCAGATGGTTCTTGTCGGCCTTAAAGGGGGACTGGAGTTTTCTTAAACGCAAAATAATTACCCGTAATGTATCGAAAACAGGGATAATCAGAACACAAACAGCCGTAGCAACGGAAGAAGTGAATTTATAGGGAGAGAAATCAGGTAGTTGGTGGTTTGTTCTGATAAATTGAATAGTCAGGTAGGAAATAAGTAGGCCTATCATAAGCGCCCCGGTATCGCCCATAAAAATTTTAGAGGGCTGCCAATTAAAGTAAAGGAAAGCCAACAATGCCCCTGAGAAACAAAATGCGATAAGTCCAACTGCACTGTTGCCAATAGCAAAAAACCAGGTTCCATAAAATCCAAGGATAATAACCCCAATGGTTCCTGCTAATCCATCTAGTCCGTCAATTAAGTTATAGGCATTAGTAAGAATTACAATTACAAATAGACTAATTAGTAAACTGGCCCATTCAGGAAATATAAAATCCCCAAACAATCCATACGTAGATTCAAGAATAGTGCGATCTAAAAAAACTAAAATAAGAACCGGCAAAAATTGACTGTAGAGTTTTTGCTTTGGAGTAAGGGCAAGAATATCATCCCGAAGGCCGATGATAAACATCAAGGCAATGGAAATAAAAAAAAATCGCAAGCTAATCCAATCCTGAAAAGACAGGCACATTAAGAGAGAAATTAAGGCCCCTAACAAAATGGCAATGCCCCCCATAGAAGGTTTAAAATCCGAATGGATTCTATGACTCCCGGAAGAATCGAACAGTTTCCATTGTTTCAATACCTTAATAAATACAGGAAAAAACAAGAAGGAAATCAGGAAGGAAATGGCGGTATAAAAAAATATTCGAATGATAAATTCTTAAGTTAAAGTTAATATGCCTTTTCACTGCCTCGCAGGATACTAATGATGGTAAGAAAGATAATTTTGATGTCTAACCAAAAAGTCCAGTTTTCAATATAATACCGATCAAGACGAACCCGGTTTTCCATTGATTCAAGGGTTTGGGTTTCACCTCTATACCCCATACACTGCGCCAAACCAGACAATCCGGGTTTAACATAATGTCTGGAGGTTAAGGTGGCAATTTTTTGAGCAAAATCTTCATTAAGTTTTATGGGATGCGGTCTTGGGCCAATAAGAGACATCTCTCCTTTAAATACATTTATAAATTGGGGAAGTTCATCAAAGCTACTTTTCCTCAAAAATTTACCTACACTAGTTATTCGAGGATCATTTTTAGTAGCCTGTTTAAATTCAGCACTTTTTTCAAAACTCATAGTTCGGAATTTATAGCAACCAAACGGATGGTTCTTCAGACCATTCCGAAGTTGAATAAAAAAGACAGGACCTTTAGAATCCAACTTAATTAAAATAGCAATCAACGGATAGAGCCATGAAAAAATAGTTAGGAGAAAGATTATTGAAAAAAGTAGATCAAACATTCTTTTAATAACCTGGTTACGATACTCATCTAAGGGCAAAGTGGCTAAATCAAAGGCGGGAATTTGATCATACTTATCAAATTGTATGGCCTGATTCCGTGTTGTTTCCCCAGCTATAAGCTTAACTTTTATTAGAGAATCCAATCCAAAACTCACTAACTGCTGAAGTTGAGTCGGACTTGGATTATCGACACAATAAAATATTTCATGCACTTCATTTTCCTTACAATATTCGGCTAATGAATTCATTAGTTGAGGATTTGATTCGTGGGCAAAATAACCGCCAAATCGATATCCTTCCTGATAATTTATTAAATAGTATTTTCTAAGTTCTTCAGATAATTTATTACGTCCCACTAAAATATAATTCCTATGCGGAATCTCTTTAATAAAGAGTCTTCGCACGAAAATTATTAGCACCTTCCACACGAAGAAAAGTGGAATGAAAAAAGAATAAATCAAAATTATCTGCGTAATCGAAAAACTCTTTTTGAAAAAGACCACTAAGGAGAAAATGATAAGAATATGAACAAATAAAAATGCTATCTGGCTCTTAAATATCTTAGACACCGACCATCCCTTGCTTAAACTGTAAGGATTAGATACAAGCACCAAAAAAATCCAACCTACATTACTAAATAAAACCAAATACAATTCGTTGTTACCCGCTGCGTTCAAATAATTTCCATCACCGAGCCCAAAGGAAAGAACGATTGCCAGGTTTAAAAAAAACAAGTCACTTATAAGAAAAATAAGTTTAAGGAAAAGACTCATAACGGAAGCATAAGCGATGATTAGGTGCTTAGTATGTTTTTTTTGCTTAGAATCAATTTAGGTTTTATTAGGTAATATTGAGCAATGACAAGTTGATGACAAAACACAAAAAATACAATTCCCTGAAATCGACCCAAAAAAACTTCGGTAATACCATAGATAATAAAAGGAAAGATAATAAGTATTCCTAAAGGGTTTTGAACTTTGAAAGACAAGTAAATTGGTCTACCTATAAGGAGACACAACGAAAACAAACCCAAAATTCCGTTCGAAAAATACATCTGAATAAATTCATTATGTGAATTAAGGCTTCCATCTGCATAATTTGTCATCCCTTGAGTTTGATAATATTGGCTTATTACGTCTTTATAATCGCCCGTTCCAACACCAAATAAAGGGTTGGGATTTGCCTGAAGCGCAGAATTCCAAAGGGTAAACCGCTCCCAAAAGTCCGTGCCATCCTTAGAGTTGATCATTGCAGTGTTTAGATCGAAGTAATTAACAAATAACATGGATAATAAAAGGAAGACTGAAAGCAAGGCAACCGTTCTGTTTAAATTGCTTGTGTCATCAAGGAAATACTTAAGAATGAAAAATGAAAGGATTAATAACATTCCCAAGTAAGCGGTTCGGCCTGCAGTGAGCATTAAAATTAAGAACAAAAATAATGCGACTACCATAATAGCGAGTCGGGACATTTTCATTTGCTTGGCATAAAGTTCGTATAGCAATAAACAAATGGCAAATGAAAGATAATAGGCAAAGTAAGTGGGTTGAAACCCAATAGGATCGGTAAGGTTGTAGTAAAGAAAATGAGCAAACTGATGATCTTGAGAAAATGACACGAAGGCAAACGAAAGGCAAATTATAGAAGCCACCACAAGGCCTAAAATAAAACTTTGCCAAAGTCTATTCAATTGATTTGAATTGAGTGAGAGGCCACTCAAGAGAACCGGCACCGCTAAAAGACTGAAGTTAGTCTCTAGTATTCGTAGACCTTGGGTAAGATCACTCGTGTAAAGAAGTCCAAGAATAAGTACAATTAAATAAACTAAAATATCCCATGAGCTTCTGAAAAGAGTAGAGAGTGTAATTCGATTTAGACCTAAAGATAAAGTAAGTACAAAAGAGATTAGAAGTATCCGAACACTAAAATATTGAGATAGGGGAATTGTAAAGCTAAATAGGTAAAGAGCACCTTTAAAAATATTTAGTCTGCTATTAATGAGCCTAAATTGCTGATTTGGTTGTATACTCAATGAGATTGCTTTAATAATTGTTCAAATAACAACTCATGTTGTTCAACAATTTTATTCCAATTATATTCATATTTGATCCGTTGGGAATTTTCCTCAATGAATAAATCTTGATTGTCCTTACGGAGTTGCGAAAGTTGCTCAATGACATTCCTTGCACTGTCTACATCTTTAAAATAAAGTGCTGATTCATACAGGACCTTCTTATTAAAGATATTGTCATGCGCGACAATAAAGCATTTGCTTGACATGGCCTCCAGGAGAGACGGATTCGTTCCACCTACCGAGTGACCATGAAAGTAAGCCATAGCATAATGTCTTAGTGCATCCAATTCATCTTTTTTATAAATACCTCCCACAAATTTAACATCATCTCCTGCATACTTTCTCTTGAGATACTTACCATATGAGGTATAATGATTCCCCACAACAATAAAAGGAAGTTTGCTTTTTGATAACCTATAGCCGTCTAATGCTGTTTCAATATTATTTTCCTGTTCAAATCGAGCAACTAAAATAAAGTACCCAAACTTAGTGAGTGACCTATGGATAAGGTATTTTTCATCAAATGTCTCTACAAGATCGGCCCCATACGGAATAAAAAAAGAATCCTTTTTAAAGTTTGAGCGATAATAATCCTGGATACCAATATTATCCGATATCATGTAAGGAGATTCATCGACAGCAATTTTTTCCAACTTCTTAATTAGGTTCTGCGTTAATGAATTCCACTTTGATCGGTTATACTCAAGCCCATCCATATTCGTGATCACAACGGGGTGCTTTAGCCTTTTTACATCAAACCACTTTAGGGAATATGCGACACTATGATAACCTGCCTCATAGATAATATCAAAATCACGCATTAATGCATCCTTTAGGCACAAGTAATCATAGATAAAATTGGCAGCACCACCAATGAGTTTTTCTGGACTATATTTCCTGATGATACTTACTCCATGGAAATGATCATCTTTAAATGAGTGAAAAGAGGGGTTGTAAACCGTAACAAGATGCCCTTTTTTAATTAATCGTTGAGATATATATTCAGCAAACTGTTCATATCCACCATAGTTATTAGGTATCCCCTTTGTTCCAAGAATCGCAATTTTCATTTAGAAATAAGTTTTTGATTTAACGCCACTAAAGTCTCACTTTAAATTTACATTTT
>JAGPBO010000197.1 GCA_018063305.1 Cyclobacteriaceae bacterium | reverse complement strand
TGGAGACCGTGAACGCCAAAAGATGGTACGAATCACCAAAGTGAAAGGTGAATTAAAGAAGGAAGAGTTTGACTCCTTTGCTTTTGTACCGCTTTTAGGAGAGCAAGGTTGGAAGTAATTTTTTGAAAGCGACAAAATCTGCCGTGATAGAAATTGATTTTTTCCTTCCTTTCATAAATTCTTTGAGTTTTTGAGGAAGTTCAATTCTATCATTGATCGCTTCCTCCACCACATCTTTAAACTTAGCCGGATGAGCTGTCTCTAAAAATACACCGGTATAACCGGGATTGCTCTTCATAAAATATTTTAAACCCAGATAGCCAATCGCTCCATGCGGATCCATTATATAACCGGATTGATTATAGACCAACTTCATGACCTCGCGAGTCTGCTTATCGGTGTAGAAATATCCGGTAACATCGGTTGATAACTTTTCAAAATCTGAAGAATATAAATCAATCATTCGGGCGAAGTTGCTTGGGTTACCAACATCCATCGCATTGCTTATTGTTTGCTTTGACGCCCGCGGCTCAAATATTTTTGTTTTTAAATACTCAGGCACCACATCATTAATATTTGTTGCTGCTACAAATTTATTTATTCCCAATCCCATTTTCTTAGCCATCAACCCAGCGGTAAGATTGCCGAAATTTCCGCTCGGCACAGAAATAACCACTGGCTTTTTAAAATCCATTACTTGTGCATAGGCGTAGAAGTAATAAAACATTTGCGGAATGAGTCGTGCAATATTGATAGAGTTGGCAGAAGTAAGAAATAGCTTTTTCCTTAGCTGATTATCCAGAAATGCTTTCTTCACCAATCGTTGGCAATCATCGAATGTGCCATTAACCTCTAAGGCAATAATATTATTTCCTAAAGTAGTAAATTGTTTTTCCTGAACTTCGCTCACTTTACCTGACGGATAAAGCACAACAACCCGGGTGCCGGGCAAATTTAAAAATGCGTTTGCAACCGCACTTCCGGTGTCTCCTGAGGTAGCCACCAAAATAGTAATCTCCTTATGCTGTTGTTCAGCAAAGTACCCCAGTAAACCAGACAAAAACCTTGCACCAAAATCTTTAAATGCCAGTGTGGGGCCATGAAATAATTCTAAAGCCTGTACTCCTGGCTCTATAGAAACCAAAGGCGCATCAAACTGAATAGTGTGATCAATAATTTCTATTATTTCGGATTCCGGCAAATCATCGCCCAACATGGCTTTGGAAACGTTATACGCTATTTCAGCAAGCGATTTATCTTGTAGTGTCTTAAAAAATGATTGCGACAATCCCGGAATCTCTTCAGGCATATAAAGTCCGTTGTCAGGTGCCAATCCTTGAATAACCGCCTCGCGCAGACTTACTTTCTGATTCTTATTATTTGTACTATAGTAATTCATGGTGATTAAATCTAATCAACGGTCAAAACTTTGGCTCCTTCCTGATTAACTTTTGAAACATACAGATCAGTATTTAACTGGTGTCTTAGAAATTCTGATTGAATAGCCTCTCCTGCTTGTCGTGCTTGTACTTCGTTTTCGCTGAGTGCAAAAACGGTAGGCCCCGATCCGGAAATACCAAAACCTAACGCCCCGGCATCCATAGCGATTTGTCTCATATTGCTAAAGCCAGGAATAAATACCGACCGCATAGGTTCTGCTATTACATCTTTTAAAGATCGCGAAATCAATGGATAGTCAGGTTTCAATAATCCGATCATCAAACCCGCAATGTTACCACTTTGAGTTATCGCGTCTTTCAAGGTTACCGAATGTTTTAACACTTTGCGCAAATCTTCAGTTTTTAATTCGAGATGCGGATGAACGAGGGTGCAATAGAGATTTTCTACTGCCTCAATCTTAATAACATCCAGAGAATTATAATCCCGAACAAGAACAAACCCACCTAACAAGGATGGCGCAACATTGTCGGCATGAGCTGCCCCACAAGCAATTCGTTCAGCTTCCATGGCATGCGGTATCAACTGATCACGCGTAAGCGGGTTACCCATTAAATGATTGATGGCTACCAGAGCAGCTACCCCACTGGCAGCACTTGACCCCATACCACTTCCTAAAGGTAAATTCTTTATTAACTCAATGTCGACTCCCTGATTGCTGTCTAGCTCCTTTAAAAAAGAAATAATGGCCACACTGGCCGTATTCTTATCGGCTTCGTAAGGAAGTTTACCGCCATCACCAAGTATTGATTTGACTTTAATTTCCGAATCCTTTCTCCATGTAACTTTCACTTCATCGCCCGGAGCATCAACGGCAAATCCAAGAATATCAAATCCACAGCAAACATTCGCTACGGTAGCTGGGGCAAAGGCTTTTACTGACTTCATTTGATTAATTAATTGCATAATTACCAATCCGAATTATATCTGCAAAAACACCTGCAGCCGTTACCTCGGCACCAGCGCCTGGTCCACGAATAACCATGGGCCTTTCGTGATAGCGCTCGGTGGTGAGTAAAATAATATTATCGCTGCCTGACAACGAATAAAACGGATGCTGATCATTAACAGATCTTAATTGAATGTGTGTTTTACCCTCTTTTAATACGGCCATATAACGCAGTTTTTCGTTCTTTGACTCTGCGACTGCAAGTAATTTTTCAAATGATGCATTATGCTCAGTCAACTTTTCAAAGAAAGCTTCGGTATTGATAGCATCCTGGCAATCCCCTGGAACAAGATTTTCAACCTGAACATCGGCTAACTCCATTGGTAATCCGGCTTCGCGAGATAAGATCAACACTTTACGTGCTACATCCATGCCGTTCAAATCATCACGCGGATCGGGTTCTGTGTATCCCTTTTCCTTTGCTTGCTTCACCACATCACTAAACTTATCTCCATTTTTGTAAGAGCTAAAAATATAGTTCAACGTTCCGCTAAGAACTGCTTCAATACCTATCACCTTATCACCACTAATTAATAAGTCGTTCAGCGTATTGATCACCGGCAGCCCTGCCCCCACATTAGTTTCATATAGAAACTTAACCCCCCGCTTAAATGCAGCTGCCTTTAAAGCTAAATACTTTTGATAAGTTCCAGAATTCGCCTTCTTGTTAGGCGTAACGATAGAAACATTTGAGGATAGAATGGATTCGTAAAATTCCGCAACCTCTTCACTACTGGTACAATCAACAAAAATACTATTTGATAAATTCAGAGCAATCATAGTCCCGAAATAGGTATTTAGATTCATCTCCTCACCTTTCTCATTCATTTGATTCACAGCCGTGGAAAAAGGGAGGCCGTCCTCATCAAATAACATTCGCTTACTATTGGCAATACCCACTATCTGAATTTCTAACTTATTTTGTTCTGCAAGTTGATTGAATTGCTTTTCCATCATGGTCAGCAACGATTTTCCAATCAAACCGGTGCCCACCAAAAATACGTTAAGAACTTTCTTGTCGGACAGGAAGAAAGCCTCATGCAAAACATTTAAAGCTTTGGCAATATCCTGCGCATGAATTACGGCCGAAATATTAAGTTCCGATGATCCTTGTGCTATCGCGTTAATATTGATACCACTTTTTCCTAACGCACTAAACATTCTTCCACTAGTGCCAGGATTATGCTTCATGTTCGCCCCAACAATCGCAACAATCGAAAGATTCTCCTCCACCTTTACCTCGTCCATCTCAAGGTTTCGGATCTCATATAGAAATTCCTTTTCAATAGCTTCTTTCGCATACCTGGTTTTATTGCCTTCAATGGCAAAACAAATGGAATACTCAGAAGAAGCCTGACTAATCAGAATCACACTAATATTCTCTTTAGCCAATGTTCCAAAAAGTCGCATGGATACCCCCACTACGCCAACCAGTCCACTGCCTTGCAGACTTAACAGGCTGATCTTATCCATCGAAGAAATCCCTTTAATGATCAGATTCTTGCCATTCGATTTGTCGCTAATCTTCGTTCCGGCAAAAGCAGGGTTAAATGTATTCTTAATCCAGATGGGGATGTGATTAACCATGGCGGGTTGCATGGTAGCTGGGAAAATTACCTTGGCCCCAAAATGCGATAACTCCATGGCTTCCTCATAAGTCATCTCTTTTACCGTAAAGGCTTTTTTTACCTTCCGGGGATCGGCCGTCATCATGCCATCTACATCGGTCCATATTTCAAGCGAAGTAGCATGGAGTGCAGCCGCAAAAATAGCAGCCGTATAATCAGAACCACTCCGCCCGATTGTTGTTGTTTCGCCTGAAGCAGACGAACCGATAAATCCAGTAATTATTTGTAATGAATCATGGCTGGCAAAATACTCTTTGATGTGTTGGTTTGTTAATGAAAAGTTAATCCGTGCATAACCAAACTGATTATCGGTACTAACTACTTTACGGGCATCTAAATAATCAGCATTTATATTTTGATCTTTGATCGCTTCAGCAATAATGTATGCCGAAAGTCTTTCGCCAAAACTCATTATGTAATCGAGTGTGCGAGGAGTTCGCTCCTTCACTAAAAAGACTCCGTGAAGTACATCTTCCAGTTCATTAAAAGTAAATTTCACCTGTGCGATAACACCACCTTGCTTTTGTATCCCAATCAAATCCCTCGCTGCATCCAGGTGGCGGTTTTCAAGCAAAAGCAATTGATCTTTATACGTAGCGTCTCCGGCTAGCGCAGCAACACTAAGTGCAATTAAGGTATCCGTTACTCCACCAAAAGCAGAGAATACGACTGCACATTTTTTTTCGTGCAGGTAAGGTCTAAGAATTTCGATTACCGATTTGATTCGGGCCGGAGTAGCCACGGAGGATCCACCAAACTTTAATATGTTCATAATAAAAAGCGAAAATTAACCCGAGCGAGAAATTTTAATTTGAGAATAGATTAGATGTCAGAGAAAGGCAGAATATGTCGGGAGCTACCCCGTAATAATCGTTGTTGTGGTAATGGTCTCAATTGAAATTGAACCATTATTTAAAGAAGATGTGTACAGCGTTGACACGTGTTTCGATTATTTCATGCAATAAGCAAATAGACATCGTGTATTGCAAAAATTTTTCATGATTTTTGTAATACCTAAAAACGAACTAACAGTTAGTAGTTTACTTTACTCAATATTATGACACGCAAGAAAAAGCACCCTCGAGAATCGTTTGTTAATATGACCGAATTGGTTTTACCAAACGACACCAATACGCTTAACAACCTGATGGGTGGACGATTGATGCATTGGATGGACATCGTATCGGCCATTGCTGGGCAAAAGCATTGCAATAGTACAGTGGTTACTGCCTCGGTCGATAATATCTCCTTTCGGTCTCCCATTCGTCTCGGTGACGTAGTGACACTTCGTGCTCGGGTTACTCGCGCCTTTAATTCCTCTTTGGAAATCCGGATTGATGTTGATGCAGAAAATATTCCCGAAGGAAAAAAAATTGATAGTAACTCTGCCTATTTCACTTTTGTAGCTGTCGATAAAGAAGGGAATCCGGTGGAAGTCCCTGAAGTTGTGCCTGAAACACCAGAAGAAATTGAGCTATATAATGGTGCATTGCGTAGGCGACAATTGAGATTAATTCTTTCCGGCCGAATGAAGCCTGCAGAAGCCAATGAACTTAAATCTATCTTTGACATCAAATAAACATAATGCAATCGAATGAATTAACAACGCTTTATCAGGAAGAGCTGTATAACATAAGAACACCCCTGGTCATATTATTTTCTAAGCCTTGGAATGATCTTATAGAAGAAGAGTTAGTTACGCTTAACCGGATGCTGCATGCTCTAAAAATTAATCTTGAACGCGTACAAATCCTTCATCGAAAGGAATTCACCATGGCTGAATTATCCTTCCTATCTCCTACGCGTGTTTTGATTTTTGGTGCAACCCTTAATCCCCCATGTGCTTTTTACGAAAACATTGATATCAATGGCATTTCAGTTATTGCGTCTGAGCCATTGGATCAATTGGATGAATTGAAAAAGAAAAGTCTCTGGACCGCCCTTCAAGCCATGTTTAACCTTTGAGAGCATAAAAACAAAGGATTTTGCGCGTTATAGTAGTTATTCTATATTTGCGGCACTAAAAAAACCGTTCGGCCAGTTCGTGCGGTTTTTTAACATTTTAATATCGAAAACCTAAATCAAAAATGGAAAACATTCTCTACGTATTGCCCGCGTTTGGGGTTCTTGGATTACTCTTTGTTGTTTGGAAAAGCGCGTGGGTAGAAAAGCAAGATGCCGGAACTGACAAAATGAAAAAAATTGCGGGTCACATTGCAGATGGTGCTATGGCCTTCCTAAAAGCCGAATATAAAATTCTGGCAATATTTGTCGTTTGTGTTGCTCTTCTATTGGGAGTAACCGCAAATAGCGAAACATCCTCGCCTCTAGTGGCCGTTTCATTTGTTATCGGAGCATTTACATCTGCGTTAGCCGGATTTATTGGAATGCGTGTGGCAACTAAAGCCAATGTAAGAACAACGCAGGCTGCCCGCACAAGTCTAGGTAGAGCTCTTGAGGTTGCCTTTACTGGTGGCTCAGTGATGGGTATGGGTGTCGTGGGGCTTGGGGTTCTGGGTCTTAGCCTTTTGCTCATTATTTATTCAAAGATTTTTGGATTTGAAACGCAGGCTCAGGTAAATCAAGTATTAACTATTATTACTGGATTCTCCTTTGGTGCCTCTTCTATTGCACTCTTTGCTCGTGTAGGGGGTGGTATTTATACCAAGGCAGCCGATGTGGGCGCTGACCTCGTTGGAAAAGTTGAAGCCGGTATTCCCGAAGA
>JAGPBO010000196.1 GCA_018063305.1 Cyclobacteriaceae bacterium | reverse complement strand
TGATTGATGGCAATAATAAGTTAGTAGGTATAATCACCAATCGCGATTTACGCTTTCAGAAAGATATGGATATGCCTATCGAACAAATCATGACGAAAGAAAATTTGATCACTGCCCCCGAGGGAATAACCTTAGCCAAGGCGGAGATTCTTTTGCAGAAGTATAAAATTGAAAAGCTGCCCATCGTTAACAAAAAAGGAAAATTAACGGGGTTGGTCACCTATAAAGATATTCTGAAAAAGAAGAACAAGCCGAATGCCTGCCAGGATGACTTTGGAAGATTGAGAGTTGGCGCTGCCGTTGGTGTTACACCCGATATTCTGGATCGTATTAGCGCTTTAATCACTTCTGGGGTAGATGTTATAAGTATTGATACGGCCCATGGACATTCTAAGGGAGTTATTGAGTCTGCTAAACTGGTTAGAAAAAAGTATCCGAAAATAGAGTTGGTCGTAGGAAATATTGCCACGGGAGAAGCGGCTAAAGCGCTGGCCAAAGCTGGTGCCAATGCCGTTAAGGTGGGTGTGGGGCCAGGTAGTATTTGTACCACACGAATTGTGGCTGGTATTGGGTTGCCCCAACTATCTGCCGTTTACGAATCGGCTAAGGCTCTAAAGGGTTCGCAGGTAAAAATAATTGCTGATGGCGGAATACGTTTTTCAGGTGATGTTACCAAGGCTTTAGCTGCTGGGGCAGATAGCGTTATGATTGGTTCTTTGCTTGGGGGCACAGAAGAAGCGCCTGGTGAAATGATAATATATGAAGGCCGTAAGTTCAAATCGTATCGAGGCATGGGTTCTTTAGAGGCCATGGATGATGGTTCGAAGGATCGGTATTTTCAGGATGCAGAAGATGATATAAAAAAGTTAGTACCCGAGGGAATTTCCGGACGGGTTCCGTTTAAGGGTTCGGTAGCAGAAGTTTTATATCAATTAGTAGGTGGTCTGAAAGCCGGAATGGGTTACTGTGGAGCAAAAAATCTTGATAAATTAAAGAGTGCCAAATTTGTTAAGATCACCGCTGCTGGTGTTCACGAAAGCCATCCGCACGATGTAACTATCATGCGCGAGGCACCTAATTATAGCAGGAAATAGAATTGATTCTTGTATAATCAATTTCGGTATTAGTGGGCGTTCATTTGCACGAAGCCTTATCATATATAATTCTCCTTAAGAAATCGAAAGTAGGGAGTGAGCGCCAGGACCTTGTATTTTCAATGAACTTGATGATTTCCTATTATTGTGTGGCCATTCAAAAAGGATGGGTAAAATTTTAACGTGCTGGGATCAAAAGCGATTATACGACTCTCCTTTCTGGGCTCCATCATTGCCTGGCTGATACTCGTGTTTTCGGACATCACCGTGCTTTACAGTGAAATGAAGGGATTGCCACCCGGAGTGCCACTCTGGCTGCCCCGTTTGATGCTGGCCCTTTTCATCATTTGTCTTTTTTACTATTACCGATACAGTGTCGATCGGGATGAAGGACTAAATTTTACTGACCTTTTGTGGAAGGTATTTGCTACCGGCTTAATTGCTACAGTTGTTTCGCTGGTGTTTAGATTAGGCGCTTCCTTACTGGGAACGACCAAGCTTGCCTCCAATATTTTATTCACTGATTTTATTTATCAAATAAATCTGGCGCTATTTATCAGCTTCCTGTTAGCTGCTTATACTTCGTGGAAACGGTTAATCCTATATCAAAAATCCAAGTGGCTTATTCGTGCCTGGATGGTATTTGTAGTCTGCCTTTTCGTAGTTCTGATTTATGATAGCCTTCAGATTACTATCCCGGAAACTGTAACAACAATTATTTTAGTTATTATCGGATTACTCATTTTTGTTTTGTCGGCAAATATGCGATGGGTGGCCTACTTAAACTTTAAACAGAAGTGGACTTGTTTGTTGCTCTTACTCCTATCATTTTTTTACCTCGGCTACTTTATCTATACAGTAAGTAAACTATCGGAATCCATTAATGCGCAGTCTCCAACTTTTCTTGGCTTCAATAGTCACATTTTCAACTTGTGCTTGTTGAGCTTTGTAATAGTGTATAGTGTGTTTTCATTTCTCGTTATCTTATTTAATCTACCCACCTCATCGGTTTTTGAACAAAAACTCGAGGAGGTGGTAAACTTCCAACGCATTAGTCAATCCATACAAACCGAACAAAATGAAGAAAGCGTATATAACATCTTGCTTGAGAGTTCAGTCAGTTCTGTTTTTGCCGATGCAGCCTGGCTAGAAATACAAAGTGCCAATGATGGGCATAAACTTTTTACTTATAAAATAACCGAGCACGAATCGAAAGACATTCGTGACTATTTGAAAAACCACAACATTAAAGGAGTGCTTGATCAAAGCAGTGATCGTACAAAAAACCTCTCCCGGCATCTTGCTTCAGTAAAAGGTTCTCGTTTTCGATCCTTACTAGCATTTCCAATCACCGTAAAGGGCGAAACCATTGGTACACTTGCCTTATTGAAAGAATTACCAGAAGGATTTAATAAAGAGATGACCCGCATTGTTTCGACTTTCGCCAATCAGGCGGGTATATCGATTGAGAACTTTCGATTAATGGAAGAGGCCTTTCAGACCGAACGATACAAGGAAGAGCTAAAAATTGCCAAGACAGTACAGAAAAGCTTATTACCCACATCGCTTGAAGCAGATTCTGATTTTGATATTTCTGCTTTTGCCGAATCGGCCGATGAAGTGGGGGGCGATTATTATGATACCCTGCGAATTAACGATCATCAGGTTGCCTTAATAATTGCCGATGTATCTGGAAAGGGAACCACTGCGGCTTTTCATATGTCGCAAATGAAAGGGATCTTTCATAGCCTGGCCCAGCAGGAACTTGATCCCAAGGAATTTATGGCGCGAGCAAATCGTGCCCTCATGTTTTGTCTTGAAAGAGGTTCCTTTATTTCGGCAACGTATTTTGTTGTTGATAGCAGAACTAAAATCATACGCTATTCGCGAGCTGGGCATTGTCCCGTATTATACTTCAAAGCCAGTGAAGGAACTACGGGGTATCTTAAAGATAAGGGTACCGCCCTGGGCATGGTACGCAACAAAGATTACCACAAGTTTATTGAAACTAATGAAATTAAATATGCTCCGGGGGATATCATGGTTTTGTATACCGATGGAATTACCGAAGCTAAAAATCACCGTAGCGAAGAGTTTGATTATACACGGCTTGAAGCAGCCTTGAAAGAAGTTACGGATAAAAGTCCTCAGGAAATAGAAAAGCACATTATTCAAAGATTATATGAGTTTTCGGGAACATCTGAAATCAATGATGATTATACCTCGATGACCATAAAGTTCAAATGAAAGAGAAAACATTAAAAAATTTCAACCGTTTAACTAATTGACATATGGTTCATATCAAGCGATTACAGGAAGACAGCGCTGACATAATTTCAATCATAGGCGAAATTGATGCAAGCTCTTCCATTGAATTGGATTTAACCATTGCTAAAAGCCTGGGAGAAGGCTTCAAAAAAATTATTGTGGATTGCAGCGCGATGGAATATATCTCCTCTGCCGGTTTAGGTGTGTTTATGTCGTACATCGAAGAGATGAAAGACAAAAACGTACCTCTGGTTTTATTTGGCATGAAAGATAAAGTGGCCAATACGTTTAGTATTCTAGGGCTAGCCGATTTATTACATATCTGCAAAACAAAACAGGAAGCAAAGAAGTTGGCCGATGATCTATCAGTATAACATAGGGTGTAGCCTCAGTAATTTGAAAGGCATTAGGGAGTTTGTCAGAAACTTACTGAAAGACCAACATGTGCCCGAAATCGAAATGAGTGCGATTGTGCTTGCTTTAGATGAGATGTGTTCTAATCTTATGATTCATGCTCATCACTGTAACCCAGATCATTTTCTTGAGCTTCATGTTGACATACCCGAGCGGGGAAAATTTATTTTTGAAATAATTGATGACGGTTCCGTTTTTGATATTAACGAATTTCATGAACCAGAACTGGATAATCTCATACATCAAAAAAGAAAAGGTGGCCTGGGCATACGTCTGGTAAAAGCCATTATGGATGACGTTGAATACCTGAAACGGGATAATAAAAATGTATGCCGGCTAACGAAGCAGCTTAAATAGGCTCCTGGCGATCCATTAAAGGCCCTCTTATTCCACTCAAAAATCTTATTTTTGCAATCCATTTTATTCAAATAGTGTCCTTTATGAGAATTTGGCTCCTTGTTCAATTTTTCTGTTTTCTAACTTGTATTGCCGCTGCGCAGGGTAAGGAAGAGACCAAAATACAGCCATTATTTTCTGTTGGCCCATCAACAGTTTCTGTGGATGATTTTCTTTACACATACCGCAAAAATCATCAAAACACATCCGAGGACTATACCGAGAAGGAAATCAATGATTATCTGGACCTGTATATCAATTTCAAATTGAAAGTGGCTGAAGCACATGCGCGGGGATTAGACACTACGGCTAAGTTCAATGCAGAATTTAAAACGTACAGAGAAGAATTAAAGAAACCGTATCGAACAGAACCCGATGCGCTGGATAAGCTTACACGAGAAACCTATCAACGATTAACAGAAGAGATAAGGGTAACTCATATCCTTATAAACGCAAGGCCCGAAGCAGCACCAGCGGACACCTTGATGGCTTATCAAAAGTTGGAAAACATTAAAAGCAGGATTCAAGCGGGCGAAGATTTTGAGAAACTTGCCCGCGAATTATCAGAAGATCCATCTGCTAAATATAATGGTGGAGATTTAGGATATTTTACTGCGCTGCAAATGGTTTATCCGTTTGAAGATGCTGCCTATAATACTCCGGTTGGTGGCCTGTCACCCATAGTGCGTACGCGCTTTGGCTATCACCTCATTAAAGTAATTGATCGCAGGCCTGCGCGGGGCGAGGTAGAAGTGTCGCACATTCTCTTGCGAACGGGCACCCCAGATGATGCGAAGGTAAAGAGCACCGCCTTTAGTGTGTACGACCAATTAAAAGGCGGCCGCAATTGGGAAGAGGTGTGTAAAGAATATTCGCAAGACAGCAATACGAGTGAAAGCGGAGGACTATTAAAACCATTTGGTATTGGTGCACTTGCCTCAGTGCCTGAGTTTGAAGCGATGGCCTTTGCCCTGCAAAAGCCTGGTGATATTTCAGATCCCTTTCAATCCTCCATAGGATGGCATATTATACGGCTCGAAAAAAAGATTCCCTTGCCTCCCTATAGTGAAATGGAAACTTCCTTGAAACGAGGAGTAAGTCGCGATGAGCGATTACAAGTGTCACAGCAAGCGCTTATAGCAAAACGTAAAAAACAATTTCTCTTTGTTGAAAATCAGGAGGTGAAGCAGACTGTAATGAGTTTGGCCGATTCGAGTCTTACACGAGGATCATGGAAATATTCTGGATTACCCGATCAGTTGAAGCTTACTATTTTCTCTGTAGAGAATAAACCCGTTCTAGTATCGGAATGGGTAGAGTATGTAAAAACGAATCAGAAAAAGAGTAGCCTTAATCCGGGTGTATACTTGAATCAGCTTTACCAGAATCTGGTAGAGGAAAAAATCCAGGTTGCCGAGGAGGAAGAGTTGAAAAAGAAGTATCCCGAATACAATAATTTACTCACTGAATACCGGGAAGGGATTTTGCTTTTTGAGATTATGGAAACAGAGATTTGGAACCGCGCCTCTTCGGATACGCTGGGGCAACGGCAATACTATCAGGCAAACCGAAATAACTATCAGGCGGGAGATCGGATAGAAGCACGAATTTTTTCTGCGCAGGAAAAATCTACCCGAGATGAATTAGTAAGTAAAATGAATAAAGGCGATAGCCTTACCCAGTCAGACCTAAAGAGATTTAAATCTATTCAGAATTTCAGGGTTTACCAGAAAAAGGAAAGCAAGATCATTGACCAAATTCCATGGACAACAGGGCTGCATGAGACAGAATCGGACGGACTGTTCTATCTTGTGGAAGTAAAGCGTCTGGTGGCTCCAGGAGTTGAAAGTTTTAATGAAGCCCGGGCACAGGTTGTTTCAGACTATCAGGATAACCTTGAAAAGAATTGGGTAAAAGAGCTTCGCAAAAAATATCCAGTGAAAATCAATAATAAGGGCAAAAAAATCGTTTTGACTGAGTTAATCAAAAAGTGAGATTGAAAAAGCTAAATCTTATATCGACAACAGTTAAAGTGGCCTCTCTGGCGTTAGTGGTTATTGTGAGTAGTTGCGAATTTATTCGAATGAAGAATGAACAGACTGACGCAAGCAATACCCGGAAAGCTGTAGCCAGAGTGCACAATTCATTCTTGTATAAAGACGAACTGATTGGAATTATTCCCGCAGGCACCCTAAGCGAAGATAGTGTGGCTCGTGTAACCGCTTACGTGAACAGTTGGATTCGGAAGCAGTTGGTTATAGACGAAGCCATGAAAACCATTGACATAAATGAAGCTGAGGTGGAACGCAAAATATTGGATTATCGCTATAGCCTGATTGGGTATGCGTATCAGAATTATTACATCAAAAAAAATCTGAACGATAGCGTTTCGGATCGGGAGATTCAGGAATACTATAGAGAAGGGCTCGATAATTTTATTTTAAAGCAGAATATTATTCAGGGTACGTTTATAAAGGTGCCCAAAGAAGCGCCCCACACGAAACGGATTAAAGATTTGATGTTTTCAAAAAAGGATAAAGATATAGCGGAACTAAAATCCTATTGTATTAGTTTTTCGGCAGCCTATCATTT
>JAGPBO010000027.1 GCA_018063305.1 Cyclobacteriaceae bacterium | reverse complement strand
ATGGATTATGTAATGAATAATCTGATTCAAAAGGATTTCGATTTTACTGTTGATGAGTACTATCAAACGGATAGAGGTAAAGAGAGTTGGGCAGCTACGAAAGACGAATTAAACGAAGTTTGGAGAAAAATAATAAAGAGTCAGGCATTAAGTCTGAAGTTGGCCGGTAAAAAGCCAGAAGAAATTACTCAGGCTCTTAAAACCCGATATCAAAGATTCAGCAAATCATTTTCGCAGTTTAATGCTGATGATGTTTTTAATATCTACATGAATGCCATTACGGAATCCTATGATCCGCACACCAATTATCTATCACCAAAACAATCTGATCTGTTTAAGCAGCAAATGAGTTTGTCCTTAGAGGGGATTGGCGCTCAATTACAAGCGGAGAATGACTACACAAAAGTTGTAAAGATCCTTCCCGGTGGTGATGCTCAAAAATCAGGAAAAGTGAATGTTAATGATTTGATTATTGGCGTAGGCCAGGGCAAAGAGGGTGAGATGGTCGATGTTGTAGGTTGGAGGCTAGATGATGTAGTTAAGTTGATTAAAGGACCTAAAGGAACGACCGTGCGACTTCAATTACTCCCTGCAAAAACGGGTGTAAATGGACCTTCCCAAGAAGTCCTATTGGTACGTGATAAAATTAAATTGGAAGATCAGGCTGCCAAAAAGGAAGTTATCAATTACTCGATGCAAGGACGATCAGTAAAATTAGGCGTTATTTCATTACCCAGTTTTTATATGGACTATGAGGCTTATCAAAAAGGAGATCCAAACTATAGAAGCACAACCCGAGATGTAAAAAAACTGATTGGTGAATTAAAGGCGGAAAATGTGGATGGGATTGTTATGGATTTAAGGAACAATGGCGGTGGATCACTCCCTGAGGCTGTTGATTTAACTGGGCTTTTTATTAAAGATGGACCTGTAGTTCAAGTAAAAAATTCTGCAAGTAAAGTAGAAGTTTTGCCCGATGATGACAAAGAGATTTTTTATTCAGGCCCTCTGGTTGTGTTAACGAATCGTTTCAGTGCTTCGGCATCGGAGATTTTTGCAGGTGCCATTCAGGATTATCAACGCGGGGTGATAGTTGGTGAGTCAACTTTCGGAAAAGGTACCGTCCAAACCGTATTAGATTTGAATCGTTTTATTAATGAAAAAGACCCGGTGGGGGAACTTAAACTAACCTTTCAAAAATTTTATCGGGTAACAGGAAGTAGCACGCAGCATAAAGGTGTTGTGCCTGATATAAATTTGCCTTCTGCATTGAAGGTAGAACAATACGGTGAAAGTTCTTACCCCAGTGCGTTGCCCTGGGATGTGATCAAAGCAGTACCTTTTCAAAAGACTGATTTAGTGAACAATCAAGTAGTAACCGAATTAAGTAAATCTTATTTGGAACGAACCAAGTCTGATATAAGTCTTAAAAAATATATAGAGGAGACAAATGATCTCAAAATGAACTTGTCTCAAACAAAGGTTTCGTTAAACGAAAGCAAAAGAAGGGCTGAAATGGCAGTCGAAGATAAAAAAGAAGCACAAGAAAAATTAGACACCAAGGTCACTGCCAAAGAAGGATTACCTGTGGATGATCTTCAAAATTTAAAAGATGAATATCTCCGCGAAGGGCTAATGATTCTGGGTGACTTAGTTACAAAACGCTTTGGATAACTTTAGCCTGTTACCTTAATGCGTGGTGAGGAGTGTCCTTTTTATTAAGTAGTTGTTTGGGACCGAGTTTGCTCTCCGGGATTGATACTCCATCGAAAGAAAGGCAATCTCTTTCTTCATCATCTTTTTTAATTTTACAAGCTAATCTTCTTTGCGGTTTAAATAGAATCTTCAATAAGTGGATCGTATTTCTAAATGCAGGAGGGTATAAGAAAAATATCTTCCAACTTGTCTTGCGGAATAATCCTGCAATTGCACATACTTTTTTAGGAAGGCAATATCTTTTTCTACAATAAATTTGGGAGCTCCTCACAGGTAGGAAGGTTTGACAATTCTGATATCCCTTACTTCCTGGGCATGGGGTTTTTCAGCCGTCTTTCACGAACAAAAATCCATGAGGGTCCTAGAAAAGAGAATACCTTTTTCATGAATTGGTGTTTAGACAACAAATAAAAAGGAATTGCGTGTAATTAAGAAGGGCCTTAATTATTTAGCTATACCATCTTTTTTTTATCTATTTTACATGCTGAATTCAATGATTTTTTCAGAGTCTAGACCAGCTTTGTTCGGCCTATGAGTGAAGAGTTACTAAAAGCCATCGTTCAACTTTTTGCCATCGTTGCAAAAGAAAGAATAACCGAAGATGAACGGTCTAATATTAACGAGTTTCTTTCCCTTCATTTAAATCAGGAGGCCACTCGCTATTACCTTACCCTGTTTGATGATTTCTGCAAAGCGAATAAGCGACTGGTAGAACCTAGTCTAAACGTTGACGAAGCTACCTTGGAATTTGTTGACGATTGGTCGCAGATTATTCAAATCGCCAAAAAGGTAAATCAGGCGTTGACCATGCAGCAAAAGGCAATTCTATCAGTTAAGATTATTGAATTATGTTATGCGGATGGGGAGCTTTCGGAGCGTCAAAGTAATCTGATCTATTATATTGGTGAGGCCCTTAAAATTCCAAAAAAGGATGTAAAGGCCATCACCATGTTTGTGATAGGGCAGGACATTGAGGAGTTGGCCACAAAAAATATTTTGGTCATTGATGAAGGTTCTGGAGGAAAAGATTTTCCGGGTCCCCGGATTACCGCACGCGATCTCACTGGCCTTATTGCGATTCTGCGACTTCAGGATATTGAAACCTACTTGATTAAATACCTGGGGATAACCCCACTTTATCTTAATAGCATTCCACTAAAGAGCCGGAAGATAGATGTGTTTGCCACAGGCAGTGCGATTCGCGGTCCAAAGATTGACCCTATTTATTATTCAGATATAGTAGGCAAATTTTTATTGGAAGAAAGCGAAACGGATATTTCATTTGTTGCCGAGCATATTTTTTATCATTTCAAAAGTGGCAAGGCTGGTTTGCAAAACATAAATATTGCTGAGACGGGTGGAAAGTTAATTGGCCTTATGGGTGCTAGTGGTTCTGGTAAATCTACATTACTCAGTGTATTAAATGGTTCAGAGTTACCATCCAGCGGGCGAATTCTAATTAATGGCATTGATATACATAGGCAAGCTCATTTGGTGGAAGGTATTGTTGGATTCATTCCACAAGATGATTTGTTAATTGAAGACCTTACCGTTTTTGAAAACCTCTATTATTCTGCACGATTATGTTTTGGTCATTATTCGAAAGAACAAATAGCGGAACTGGTTGAAAAAGTGTTACTCAATTTAGGGCTTTCTGAGATTCGAAATTTAAAAGTAGGCTCTCCGTTACAAAAAACAATTAGTGGTGGCCAGCGTAAGCGTTTAAATATCGGTTTGGAATTGCTTCGTGAACCAACAGTACTTTTTGTAGATGAACCTACTTCAGGACTTTCATCGCGCGATTCGGAGAACATCATGGACCTGTTGAAAGAATTATCCCTTCGTGGAAAAATGATTTTTGTGGTCATCCATCAACCGTCCTCCGATATTTTTAAGATGTTCGATACACTTATCATCCTGGATGTGGGCGGCTTCCAAATTTACTATGGTAACCCGGTGGAATCGGTTAACTATTTTCAGGATATCATTAATGCCGCCAATAAAACTCCGGGGGCATGTCCGGAATGTGGTAACATAAACCCTGAACAGATTTTTAACATCATTGAAACCCGGGTCGTTAACGAGTACGGTCGATTTACCCATACTCGAAAAATTTCACCCGGCCAGTGGTATCAATACTTTAAGCAAAAAATTAAGATATCGAAGGTAGTTGAAGTCAATGACCCGTTACCGATAGTTCAAAAGATACCTAACTGGTTTAAACAATTGTGGATTTTTACTATCCGCGATGTTTTGTCGAAGTGGGCGAATAAACAATACATGGTTGTTAATCTTTTATTGGCACCCGTATTGGCTTTCTTCATTGCTTACTTTGTGAAGTATTATGCTTTTGTTGGTGTAGATAACCCCCAATACACTTTTTATCACAACAGCAATATACCTGTGTATTTCTTCATGAGCGTGGTGGTGGCGCTCTTTATTGGTTTAATCATCAGTGCGGAAGAAATATTTCGCGATCGCAAGATTTTGAAGCGTGAGCGGTATTTGAATTTAAGTAGCAGCAGTTACCTTATCTCTAAATTAACTATACTTTTTAGTTTATCGGCCATTCAAACGCTAAGCTTTATTTTAATTGGTAATTGGATTTTAGAAATCCCAATAACCGAGATTCGTTATTGGTTGATTTTATTTTCTTGTTCATGTTATGCTAATGTGTTAGGATTAAATATTTCTTCCGCGTTTGATTCAGCGGTTACCATTTATATTCTGATTCCCATTCTTATTATCCCACAGCTTTTATTAAGCGGGGTAGTAATTCCTTTTGATAAGTTTAATCCCAAGGTAAGTTCTCCAAAAGGGATTCCCATCATGGGGGAGATGATGGCTTCGCGATGGGCTTTCGAAGCTTTTATGGTTACGCAATTTAAAGACAACCCGTTTGAGCGACAATTTTATCCACTTGACCAAAAAGAGGCTTTAGCGAAGTATAAAAAAATTTATTACCTACCAGCATTGGAGTCCGAACTTTCTGTGGTGATAAACAACCGAAATCGCTGGCGCGACAAATCAGAAATCAATCCGGTTAAACAATCGTTGGATTTACTACATTCCGAATTACAACACGAGCTATTAAGGGTAGGGGAAGATCGGTTTCCATATCTTGATAAATTACAAATCGGAAAGTTTGATTCTGTTGTATATCATAAAACGGACACCTTTCTTCAAGTGCTGCGAAGATATTATGATATCCGCGAACAGAACGCTATTAAAGAACGAGATGACATGATTAAAGAAATGACGGATACACCAGAAAAACTGGACTTGTTCAATTCGAATCGTATGAAGTTTCAGAATGAAAATGTGCGTGATATGGTAGAGGGTAAGAACGAACAAATTCGGATTGTTAAATGGAAGGGTGAATTAATACAGAAGCATGCGCCTATTTATTTTGATGACCATCGGCCTGCGAACGTACTGGATTTTACAGCCAATTTTTACGTTCCCGTAAAATATTTTGCGAGTCAAAAATTTGACACGTTTTATTTTAACATTGGTGTAATCTGGTTTTTTTCCATTATGTTTTACATTGCACTTTACTTCCAGTTACTTAAGAAATTGGTTAATAGCTTTGAAGCCTACAGAAAATACAGGGGCAAGGATTAAGTTTGCGAGTACTTTTGTAATTTTAAAAAATAATAAAACCTACCTATGAAATTGAAATTTTTGATTCTTCTCCTGACGATCGTTGCTGGCGTTACTTCTTGTTCAACAAAGGAAAAATCAGAGCCGGAATCTGCCACCACTACAAATGATTCTGATGAATGGCCCGAAATGGATTCGTTTCATATGATTATGTCCGAAGCCTTTCATCCTTACAAGGACTCAGCCAATTTGGAACCGGTTAAACGCCTTGCTGAAGAGATGGCACAAGAAGCCGATAAATGGGCTGCCACCTCCTTGCCGGCTAAGGTAAATTCGGAAGCCGTTCAAGCGCAACTGAATCAGCTGAAGCAAGATACCCGGTCGTTGGCGGATAGAATAAAAGGCGGATCATCTGATGAAGAGATCGGAAATTCTTTGAAGGCGTTGCATGATGGTTTCCATGGTATCATGGAAGCCTGGAATGGACCTGGCGGAAAGGAGCATGAGCATTAACTATTTCTAAATTCAATATAGCGGAGGATATGGTCCTCCGTTTTTATTTCCGACTAACTTTCATAGAAAGCCTAAACTATGCACGCGACTGTTATTACAAAAGAAGAAAAGAGCACACTATGGTCTGTGATCATGGCTTCATCGGTGGGAACACTTATAGAGTGGTACGACTTCTACATCTTTGGTAGCCTGGCAACCATTCTGTCGCAACAATTTTTTCCGCAGACAAATCCTACAGCCGCGTTCTTATCAACCTTGGCAACTTTTGCCGCAGGGTTTGTTGTAAGACCTTTTGGAGCCATTGTATTTGGCAGATTGGGTGATTTGGTTGGCCGAAAATATACGTTCATGGTTACGTTGATCTTAATGGGCGGTTCAACGTTTGCCATTGGTTTAGTACCCGGTTATCAAACCATTGGAATTGCAGCTCCCATACTTGTATTAATACTTCGCTTACTTCAAGGCCTTGCCCTGGGTGGTGAATATGGCGGTGCGGCTACTTATGTTGCCGAACATGCTCCGGCCGCACGCAGAGGATATTACACCAGCTTCATTCAAACCACCGCCACCCTGGGTCTTTTTGTTTCCATTGGGGTAATACTCGCAGTGCGCCACTGGATTGGTGTGGAGCAGTTTGCTGTGTGGGGCTGGCGTGTTCCATTTCTTGTCTCGGCTTTTCTTGTAGCTGTTTCAATCTACATCCGCTTGCGCATGCAGGAGTCGCCCATGTTTAAAAAGATTAAAGCCGAAGGAAAAATTTCTAAGAATCCGATTAAAGAAAGTTTTGGCAAAAAGGAAAACCTGATTCTTGTTTTAATCGCTTTATTTGGAGCCACAGCAGGGCAGGGTGTCGTTTGGTATACAGGGCAATTTTATGCCATGACGTTTATCGAAAAAACTTGTCAGGTAGAGTTTGTTCAGACCCGAGATATAATTGCCATTGCGCTTTTAATTGGAACGCCATTCTTTATTGTCTTTGGTGCCTGGTCTGATCGTGTCGGGAGAAAATACATTATGATGACTGGATTAATTTTGGCAGTAGTGTTATACATGCCTATTTATAAAAAGATGTATTCGTTAACAGATACTACTACTAAGGTTGAACTTGAGGGCAGCAAATCAATAGAACGTAAAAAGACGTATTCGGAAGCCGGGGATACTCTGGTGACCATGAAGACGGTACATGTTTACACAGATCAAACAATTAAAACGGAAACACATAAAATGAATTCCGGTGGCGATACAATCCGAGCAACATCAAACGAAATCTTTATTGCCGGTCAAAACTATTGGCTTATGATTGCGCTGGTGGTTGTGCAGGTATTACTGGTTACTATGGTTTACGGTCCGATTGCTGCTTTTCTGGTTGAACTTTTTCCTACCCGTATTCGCTATACATCTATGTCGTTGCCTTATCATATCGGTAATGGAATTTTTGGTGGGCTTACTCCCTTTATCGCTACTTCACTTTATGAATCAAGTAAGTCGGCAAGTGCTCCAACGGGTGATCCCTTTGCAGGGTTATGGTATCCTATTATTGTAGCGGCTATAAGCTTTGTTATAGGAATGATCTTTTTGAGTAATAAGAAGCGGGGTGAGATAATGGAATGACAAAGTATTGAATGGCAAAAAAATCTCAGTGGACACAAGTAGGTAAACGAAAGTTGGAATTATCCAATTTGGAGAAAGTATTGTTTCCACAAGACGGCATTACGAAGGCCGAAGTCATTGAATACTATTTAAAGATCGCACCTACACTCCTTCAACATGTAAAAGGCAGAGCACTTACCCTCATACGATTTCCTGATGGGGTGGGTGGTGAAAATTTTTATCAAAAGAACAGACCCGAATGGGCGCCAGATTGGATTGAGTTTGTTACACTGGGCAAGGAAAAAAAAGATTATATCCTGGCTACCGAGCCTGCTTCCTTAGTATGGCTTGCTAATCTTGCTTCGCTTGAATTGCATCAACTTCACAGTCGTAAGCCTAATTTCGAACATCCTGATTATATGGTTTTCGATCTTGATCCACCGGAAGGGTATGACTTTACCAAAGTTGTTTCTCTTGCGCTCGATTTAAAGTCATACATCGAAACATTTGGCTATACCTGTTTCGCGAAAACTACCGGAGGCAAAGGCATTCATATTTGTTGCCCGATAGAACCGCGTTGGGATTTTCATACAGTGTTTGAAGCGGCCCAAACAATTGCGCAACCTTATACCGAGCGCAATGTTCGCGACACAACCTTGCAAATAAAAAAAGAAGCCCGCAAGGGTAGGGTGCTTATCGATATTTTCAGAATCCGTTCAGGCCAAAGTATTGTTTCACCTTACAGTTTACGAGGACGGCATGGAGCACCTGTTTCCATGCCACTTACGTGGGACGAAATAGGTACGCTAAAAAGTCCGCTTGAATACACGATTGCTAATGCGGTGGAGAAAGTACTCACCGATGGCGATGCCTGGGAGGGGATGGATGCTTATGCCGTGGAGATTCATACGCATAGAAAGACGAAAGTGACAAAGGAAAAAAAATTACCTATTTCGAAGAAACACAAAACACCCGAACAACTTGATGCTTATGAGAAAAAGAGAGATTTTAAAAAGACTCCAGAACCTGTTGCCCGCGTGATTGAAGGAAGTGGAACCAGCTTTGTCGTTCATCGCCACCATGCTACCAATCTGCATTACGATTTAAGATTAGAAAAAGACGGGGTACTTAAATCTTGGGCGGTGCCTCGCGGTTTGCCACCCTATCCCGGTGTAAAACGACTGGCCGTTCAAACCGAAGATCATCCTATGAAATATCTGACTTTCGATGGGGCGATTCCTAAAGGACAATACGGAGCTGGGGAGATGTGGATTTACGCACTGGGCAAATACACAATTACGAAAAATAAAAAAGACGGCTTCTACTTTCGGTTGAGTAGCAAAGAAGTAAATGGTGAATACCGCATCTATAATATCAAAGCTAAGGAATGGTTGCTGGAAAGAGTAGATACACCTCAGGTAAATTATGTACACGATATTATTGAACCTATGTTGTCAGGTTCAGCGAGTAAACCGCCCACAGGCGATAACTATCTTCACGAAATAAAATGGGATGGCATTCGGGCTATCATTTCTTTGGAAGATGGTCAAGTGAGAATAAGAACCCGAAATCATAATGATGTAACAAAACAATTTCCCGAATTAGTACAAGCCGATAAGGCGTTTCGAGCTACGTGTGGTTTGTTTGATGCCGAAATTGTTTGCCTCGACAAATTGGGTAAAGCTGATTTTAAAAAAGTCATTCATCGGCTGATGAGCAACGGAGAGACGACCATTCAAAAGTTGAGTAAAACCAGTCCGGTGTATTGCTATATTTTTGATTGTCTCTATCTGGATGGGCGCACCTTGATTAACGAACCCTTGGTGAAGAGGCGCGAGTGGATGCGGGACGCCATAAAGCCGGAAACTCCCTATCGCGTAAGCGAAGCGGTTGACGATGGCGAAGCGCTTTTTGAAGCAGCCCGCGAACATCAATTGGAAGGAATTATTTCTAAAGAAAGAGATGGTCGCTATTTGCCCGGCAAGCGATCCGATCTTTGGCTGAAGATAAAAGTACGTAACACGCGCGAGTGTTATATTCTGGGCTACAATCCCGGTAAGGGAAACCGCAGCCAGGTATTTGGTGGCTTGCACATTGCTGAGAAGGAGGGAGCTGAATTTATTTATCGCGGTAAGGTAGGCACCGGGTTTGACGATAATCTGATTAAAGAAATTTACAAGCAACTGAAGTCGTTGAAGGAGATCAAGAAACCTATTCCCGATAAGGTGATGGATGAAAAAATAAGTATTTGGATAGAACCGGTATTGATTGCGGAAATAAGTTTTTCGATGATTACGAAAGATAATCAGTTTCGAGAGCCGGTATTTGTGCGACTGAGACCTGACTTGGGTTAATAAGTTGTTTTAAATACTGATTAGGTAACTGGAAATTCAAGCAGGAAGTTTGACGATAAACTCCGATCCATTTTCGGTTGACTTTACTTCAATTGTGCCTCCATGCGCTTTGGTTATAATATCATAACTTAAACTCAAACCGAGTCCAGTGCCTTGACCAGTGGGTTTGGTAGTAAAGAAGGGCTGAAAGATTTTATCAACAATGTTTTGGGGAATGCCATTACCGTTGTCTTTGACTGAGATTAAAATTCCCTCACCCTGTCCTTCGGACATCCCTCTCCCTGGGGAGAGGGAGCGCACGGTACTAACGATTACTGTGGGTTCGTAATTGCTGTCAGGCTGAGCTTGTCGAAGCCTTTCGTTAACTGCATAAAACGCATTATTAATCAAATTCAAAACTACCCTTCCAATATCCTGTGGTACAACATTTATTTTAGGAAGCGAAGCATCAAAATCAGTTTCGAATTTCGCATTAAAACTTTTGTCTTTGGCACGCAAGCCATGATAGGAGAGGCGTAAGTATTCATCACACAAGGCATTGATGTCTGTTGGTTCTTTTACACCGCTGCTGTTTCGTGAGTGCTGCAACATTCCTTTTACGATATCTGCTGCGCGCTTGCCATGGTGGTTTATTTTTTCAAGGTTTCGTTTTACATCATCAGCGATTTCAGTTGCCAGCGACAAGTTGCCAGCAGCTTGCTCAACTTTCATTTCATCAATCAATTCATTACTCACTTCACTAAAATTGTTTACAAAGTTCAGCGGATTTTGGATTTCATGGGCAATACCTGCAGTGAGTTCTCCAAGCGAAGCCATCTTTTCGGATTGGATGAGTTGGGATTGAGTGGATTTTAACTCGATTAAAGTGACCTCCACCTGTTCCTTTTGCTGCTGAAGCATTGCATTAACTCTTTGCTTTGATTTATTATTGCGGTAAAGAACAATTGCAACGAGCATAAAAGTGGCAAGTAATACGATGAAAACATAGGTGCGAATTTTGGTCTGGTATCGAATCGTATCTGACTCTCTTTCACGTTGTTGAAGTTGTTCATTGAATACTTGTGATTGAAATTGCCTTATTTTTGTCTGACTGAATAGGCTATCATTCATATCGATCGTGACTTTCATATACTTAAGCGTGCTGTCGCTCATATGTTTAGCCTCGTAAACAAGTGTGAGGAGCTTACTCACATTGATGATGTTCAAAAGAAAGCCATTGTCCACCGAAATGGCGTAGGCCTTGGACGCATAATAAGCTGCTGAGTCTAAGTGACCTATTTTATAAAATAGTTTTGCAATACCGGAATATGTTTCAGATTGACCAATCCTATCGTCTATACTATATTGTGAGATTGCTTTGTGATAAAATTTTAAGGCGAGGCTATCCTGATTCAATCGCTCATGTACTGCGGCAAGCACCTTCATAGGAAAGCCTCTTTTTTCATCAAGAACGGTATAGGCTCTTTCCGCATAAATCAGTGCAGAATCAATTTTATCAAACTCTAGGTAAATTTGAGCAATAGTTCCATATGAATAGTAAAGTCTGTAATTGCTGTTTTGTTCCGCAAGCTTCACTGATCGAAACAAAAAGTCAAGTGCTCGGGTATAATCCTGATTATCCATCGCTGTCCAGGCAATCATCTGATTACACAAAATAGCTTCCTTGGTATTGTGTCTGGCCTCAAATATTGAGAGGGCTTTAGTGGCTAATTGCATTGCTGTGGCCGGTGAACCTGTCAACCGGAAATAGACGGCTAGCCAAAACATGTTCGTGGCTTCACCATTCTGATCGTTTTTTTCTCTAGCCATCTCAAGCCCCTTCTCCGCATAGTAAAATGCCGAATCGGGCTTATAGAAAACATAGGCTTTTGCCAACTCTGAAAATAGCATAACTTTTACTGTATCTATTTTTGCAGAAACTAATTCATGCTTAAGACTATCTTTATTAAAGTCTTGGGCGAAGGCAATTGAAGATCCCAGGCTAAAAAGAAATAAAGTGATAATCTTGCTCATCTTGCGCGTAGTGCTATGATTCAAGCGTTTGGAAGTTTAAATATAAATGTTGAGCCTTCCCCTTCCATAGTTTCCACTTTCAACTCTCCACCATGTGCCTTCACAATATCATAAATTGTCTGCATCACTGATTACTCTGATTTAATGATTTCACGGATTCAATTTAGTTATGCATTTTATTTCAATTTAACATCCCCCAGCGGTGTCCACAGAAAGGGTAGGTACAATTTGTACCCACCCTTTGGCAAGCTCCAAATCTCTTTGACCCATTCGTTTTATATATTGTTTTGGATCGTTACTGTCGGTAAGAACAGCCACCACATCCTCCACAACAAAATACCATTTCTGTTCTTTCTTATTCCAGACAGAACGAACCCGTTTGCTTTCAAATAATTTAATGTTGCTCATAAACTACTAATTGGTAATCGAATACTAAACTCACTCCCAGCTTCCGCCTTTACTTTGTTTCGGACGTCCAGTCCGCTATGTGCTTCGTCTCCACTCTCCACCTTGCACCAACACAATATCGGAAATCAATACCACACCTTACCTCGAATGTTCTTATTTGTCGGCACATATCTTCACAAGCATGCCAGGCTCAACCTTTATTCCAAAGGCTATCGCTTGGGTTAAATCTTTACAAGCTTCCACTTTTTTTCCGAGTCGGTGATAGGCAACACTTCGGTTATAATAGGCTAAGCCATAGTCGGGGTAGTACGTGATGGCCACCGTGTAATCTTCAATGGCTTCTTTTAAACGATTGAGTTTTACCAACGCATTGCCATGATTCAGCCAGGCTTTTTCATAATCGGGCTTAAGTTTTAACGCTTGCTGATAGTCTGCGAGGGCACCCTGATAGTCGGTGAGTTGCTCTTTAACGATGCCGCGGTTAAGCCAGTACTCAGGCTCAGCAGTATCTAAGCGGATAGCATCAGAATAATCCTGTAAAGCTCCGGCACGATTTCCGGTCTTCATTCTTAGAGAACCGCGCTCGGCATACGAGAAGGGCAGGTTAGGATTTTTCTCAATGGCTTCTGTCAACAACTTTTCCGATCGTTCAGTATTCAGAGACGCAACGGAAAGCACTGCGAGATTGTGGCTCGCCATATAACTATCCGGATTAATTTGAAGGGCAAGTTCGAAATCAGCTTTAGCACCTACCGTATCGCCTGCGTTTTGCCTTGCAATACCGCGGTTAAGAAACAGATCAGGATTAGTAGGAGATAAGTGAATAGCAGAATCAAAATAATGAAGCGCCATCCCGAAATCACTTAATTTAGTTTCGATTAAACCCAGATAGTTAAAGTACGTGGGGGTTAACGAGCCACTGGTGGTAAAACCTTTTGAGGCTCCGATATCTTCCCGGCTTATTTGAAAGTAAACCGTATTGGTTTCGCCTCCGGGTGGAAGTTCCAACAGGCTTAAAAAATCTTCTTTAGACATAGCCCATTGACCGAAATCGTAACGCGCCACTGCTCTGCTAAAAAGCGCCTCCTTATCCAGAGGTTGTGTTTCCAGATAGATATTGTAGTCGGTAAGCGCCCCTTGCTTGTCACCCAAATGATCGCGAGCCATCGCTCGTGAATAATAAGCGGGTATATAGTAGGGATCGATACGTAAACATTCGTTGAATTGGGCCAACGCAGTTTTATAAGACCTGTTGAGCAACGATTCTTCGCCTTTTTCGAAGTAGTAAGAAGCAGATCGGGCTTTAGTCTCTTGCGGAAATACCGAAAAAGACATCAGGCAAATGATGCCGATTAACGGAAAGACTTTAGCCCAAGACATTCTTAAAGTTGGCAATATTTCGAATGAATTGCCAGTTGGAATATTTCTGCTTAAAAAAGCTGAAAAACTAAACTTTAACCACTGAGTATTGTTTTAGATGTATGGAAAAAACGAAAAGGTCCAAAGCTAAGGCTGTCGAAGCCGATGCAGCCAAGATCGCAGTCAGCTATCGTAACTATTTGTTGACGGAAGGGAAGCAACCCGCTTCTGTTTTTAAGTTTTGCAAAGAGAATGGATTTAACGAAACCGAATTCTATCAGCACTTTGCTTCTTTTGATGCCATAGAGAAATCAATTTGGAAAAAGTATGTTACGGATACCATTAGTAGTATGGCCGCAGACGCCAGTTATCAAAGCTTTGGTGCGCGAGAGAAAATTCTTACATTCTACTTTATGTTGGCCGAGCTGCTGAAAGAAGATCGGAGTTTTGTTTTACTTCAATTTAAGAGTTGGAAAAATCCTTCGGTTGTTCCTCCCTTTCTGAAAGGATTTAAAAGTGAATTCAACGAGTGGTTGAATCAGGTATTGAATGAAGGGAAAGGTTCTGGGGAAATAGCTAAACGCCCGATCCTGGATCAGCGCTATGATCTGATCTTTTGGTTTCATCTTATGTTCGTACTTCAATTTTGGATTCATGATGAGAGCCCGAATTTTGAAAAGACAGACGCAGCCATTGAGAAGTCTGTAAATCTTGCCTTTGATTTAATTGGCAAAGGCGTATTGGATAATGCTATTGACTTCGGAAAATTTCTCTACCAAAATTCCAAAAACTAAGCAGAGGGCTCGTTCATGGCAAATCTAAAAGAACAGCGTAGCATCCCTGTTGGTAAAGTACAACGTGCTGGAAAATTTATCTCCACAGGAGCCAAGATTGGCACAAATTATCTCAAGCATTACAGTAAGCGTCTGGTAAACCCCGAGCTTTCACGCGATGAATTGCATCAGGATAATGCCACGGATATTTACAATTCATTAAGCCAGTTGAAAGGAAGTGCGCTTAAAGTAGCACAGATGCTGAGCATGGACAAAAACCTTCTGCCTTCAGCGTATCAACAACAATTTGCTTTGGCGCAGTACAGTGCTCCGCCACTTTCCTATCCCTTGGTTGTGCGTACATTCGAGCGCTCCCTTAAAAGAAAGCCTTTAGAGATATTCGATAGCTTCTCTTCATCGGCCAGTAATGCGGCTTCCATTGGTCAGGTTCATCAGGCAACGTCAAATGGAAAAAAATTAGCCGTAAAAATCCAATATCCTGGTGTAGCCGATAGTGTTAAGAGTGACCTGGCGATGGTAAAGCCCATTGCCTTACGGATGTTTAAGCTCAACCCGGCCGAATATGATGAATTTATAGGTGAGGTAGAAAGCAGGTTGTTGGAAGAAGCTGATTATACCTTAGAACTTAAACGTTCTATCGAACTTTCTAAGTTGTGCGGTCAAATTCCAAATATCATTTTCCCTAACTATTATCCAGCGCTGTCTGGAGACCGGATTTTAACAATGGATTGGATTGAAGGTAAGCCGTTGGGGGAAATTTTTAAGGCCGATTCACTTACTCAAGTTGAGCGCAATCGGATCGGTCAGGCGCTTTGGGATTTTTATCATTTTCAGATTCATACCTTACGATCTTTACATGCCGATCCGCATCCCGGTAACTTTATAATTACACCAGAAAGAAAACTGGGGGTAATTGATTTTGGATGTGTAAAGGTGTTGCCCGCAAATTTTTACCAGATTTACTTTCAGTTATTAGATAAAGATATTTTGAATGACACTAAGCGTCTTGATAAAGTTTTTCGTGATCTGAGATTCATTTATCCCGATGACTCTGCTACAGATATATTATTCTTCAAGCAAGTATTCACACAATTGGTTGAACTTCTTGGCCGACCTTTCCGCAGTCCCACCTTTGACTTTGCAGAGAAATCGTATTTCACTTCTCTCTATCAGTTTGGTGAGGAAATTGGAAGTATGAAAGCGTTTCGCGATTCGAAAAAGGCGAGGGGAGTTAAGGATGCGTTGTATATTAACCGCACGTACTACGGACTTTATAACCTGCTCCACGAATTAAGAGCAGAGGTTGAAACATCATCCTATGTGGATTTTAGGCCCTAAATCAATATTTAGGCACTTTTGTTCCCAATAGTAGATAAATAATATTACCTATATTTGTGTTATCTAAGATTAGGTAATGCAAAATCCATTCAAGTACGGAGAACTTACTACCGATCAGAATTTCTGCAACCGGAAGCAAGAAATTAGGCGGTTGCAAAGTGCTTTTCGCGATGGGCAAAGTATTGTTATTATTTCACCCAGACGATGGGGAAAGAGTTCGCTCGTAAATCAATCGGTCAATACGTTCAAAGGCAAGTTGACTACCATTCAACTTGATTGCTTTGGCATTAGTTCCTCCCGCGAATTTTATGCTGCCTTTCTAAAAGCAACACTCCAGCAAACCAGCTCAAAACTTCAGCAGGTAGTTGATACCGTGGCTAAGTCATTAAAATCATTGCTGCCTTACATAAAATATGGAGTTAGTGAGAATGATGAAATCCTGATTTCACTTGATCTTCCGCATAAAAAATATGAAGTGGAAGATATTCTTGAGTTACCCCAACGCATAGCCATGGATAGAAAAACCCGTTTGGTGGTTTGCATAGATGAATTTCAAAAGATTTCGGAATGGCCAGATGGAAAAGTGGTACTCGAAAAACTTCGTTCCTATTGGCAAAATCATAATCAGGTTTCCTATTGCCTTTATGGAAGCAAGCGGCATTTAATGTCAACTCTATTTGCTCATTCAGCACAACCCTTCTATCGTTTTGGTGAGATTTTGTTTTTGGATAAGATAGAGGCTAAAGAGTGGACAGCTTTTCTTATCGAAGAATTTGAACGAACAGGGAAAACCATTTCAGCAGAAACCGCCTTGCGATTGGCTACTTTGGTCGATTCTCATTCTTACTTTGTTCAATACCTCGCCCGCATTTGCTGGAATAATTCCGGCAAGAAAGTAACGGATGAAATACTTGATCTTTCTTTTCTGGAATTGTTAAACGATCATCTTCCTGTATTCCAAAATCAAACCCGTAACCTCACTAAGTATCAAGTAAACTATTTAAAAGCTGTAAGTGCCGGTGAAACTCAATTCACTTCTCAACGGGTGCTTAATCTGTTCGATTTGGGTAGTCCTGGAAACAGCAAACGAAACCAAACTCTGTTTGAGGATTTAGAAATTCTTGATTACGCTACCGGTAACCCAAGATTTTGTGATCCCTATTTTAAGCCACTATTCGACCGCGTTTTCGAGATCTCTACTAATTAATTATTTTGAAAAGTCTTTCATAATCAATAGCTTAGTGCCTTATAGTTCATTTTTTAAACTAACTATACTTTTTATGCGAGCTGTTTGGAAGGGCCACATTCAATTTTCATTAGTTACCATACCTATTCGCATTTATAATGCGATTGACACCGGTCAAAGCATCAGCTTCAATTTGCTTACGCGCGAGGGAAATAACCCCGTTAGCTATGAGAAAAAAGACAAGGTAACGGGCAAACCCTTAAAGTCTGATGACATTGTAAAAGGCTATCAATATGAGCCCGGGCAATATGTGATTATTGAGCAAGACGATCTCAATAAGGTAAAATTGAAGAGCGAGAAGGTAATAGAGATCGAAGGTTTCGTGAAAGCTGAAGAGGTTCACCACACGCTATTTGAAACTCCGTACTTCATTGGTCCTGATAGTGATATTGCAGCCAAGACGTACGGGTTGCTTTGTCAAACGTTAAAGGACAGTGGCAAGGTAGGAGTAGGTAAAGTGGTTTTGCGCGATCGCGAAACTCCGGTACTCCTTTCTCCGCATGAAGGTGGAATAATGATGTACCGATTGCGTTATCCTAGTGAGATTCGAAGTATGGGTGAAGTACCACTCTTACTTGAAGTTAAGGCCGATAAAGATCAGTTGAAATTAGCCAAAACGCTGGTTGACTCTATGACCACTACTTTCGCAAAGATTGAAATGAAAGACCACTATTACGATGCACTCAAAGCAATTATTGATGCGAAGATTGCCGGTAAGGAAGTAGTAATGATGACCGAAGAAGTACCCGAAGTAGTTGATATTATGACTGCTTTAAAAGCCAGCATTGATGCGGCTAAAAAGAAGCCAATGGAAAAGGCAAAAGGTATGGTTGTTAAAAAAGAGAAAGAAGCTGCAAAGAAAACACTCCGGAGAAAAGCGAGTTAGCCGTACAACTATTACATTCTAAAACTGATTTTGGCTACCTTTGTGCTATGGCCAAGGTCATTCAGTTTCCTACACCCAACCCAGAGAAGTTCGGCTTTAAACCTGTACGCAAGAAGAAGGGTACAGCCCATGACAAATACGGCCAGTTGAATTTGTTTGCCGGAGCGAAGGTGATTAGCTTGAATCAACTTTCGGCCTTTGAAGAAGCTTTAATGCTTGATGAACAGGGTGACAGTCGAGCAGTGAGTCAATATCAAAAGGCTATTGAAGTAGGGGACTCGATAGCAGACGCTTATTGCAACTTGGGCATTCTGGAATCGGAACATAAAAATTATAGTCGTGCGGTAGATTGTTTTACTAAATGCCTGAAGGAAGAACCCCGTCATTTCGAAGCGCATTATAATTTGGCCAACGTATATACCGAAATCGGCAATCTATCGTTAGCAAAAATTCATTATCAGATATCCATTGAGGTGGAGCCTAATTTTCCGAACAGCCATTTTAATTTGGGACTCACGTTGGCGATGAGTAATGAAATTGATGCGGCTATTGAAAGCCTTAATGCCTATCGCACTCTGGTAATTCCAGAAGACAGAATTCAGGCCGAAGAACTTATTACCAATCTTTCGCGCTCGCTTCAATAGTTACAACATCCACATGGTAACAAAGAACAAAACCATACGATAACCTTCCAGAGCAAGTTTAAGAAACACAATCAGAATTAACGATTTAAAGACTAAACGAATACCTTTTTCCTGATAGAAAGTCAACCCCGAGCGTAGAATGAAATAGAGATTGGTGATAATGAAAATAACAGTGAGTGTAATTTCATTCAGGTAGTGCCCAAGTCCAAATAGCCTTACGATAACAGTAAGCAGAATGGCATTAGCAAAAAGATTAAAGCAGGCAAGTTCCACGGCATAAGTGACATGATCTATAAAGTATTTATTCTTTTTCCAGTAAAGAATATTTAAGGGTAGCGAACTGATTACAACAAAAACCACAACCATTAGTTTTGCCAGGCTGGTGGTTTTTTGGTTATAGATTAAGGTAAACGAATTTAAGTCTAGCCCCAGAGTAACAATTTTATGGGTGATGAGATTTATATAGAATACGCTTAGTGGAGATAGCAGTTGGGTATGGAGCGAGGCATTGAACAATTGGATTAATGGAAAAAAGAAATAGACCAAGTTGAGCAGGAAGAATAACGACATGGGGCTAAGCCGCTTTATTCTTTTGCCATGAGAGAAGTCGCGGGATAAAGTACCAGGTGTTGTAAGAACCATCCAAAGCGTTTTAATAAATCGGGTATCGACAAACGTGATGGTGAGTAAAATGCTATTCACAACCGATTTGAACGACTGGTCGCTGGTCACCAATACCTTTTCTCCACAGTGGTTACAATAGTTTCCTGTAAAAGTATTTTCACAACTTTTGCACCGATGGGTTAGCGCTTCATTCATCTTCAGCAAGATATTATTTTAATCTACAAATAGTCATTAGCAAAAAGAGAATGAATTTTGCTCAAAGGTTGATGAATCCTGACGGCACCGTCAGGATTGTTTTAATTGCTTTAGTGTCTTTCTACCTCGGGAAATAAATCCCGCGCTCCCGTAAGGAAGTTGGTCTTCGATAATCAGACTAATTTCATTTTTTAAATCAGTGTTTTCTTTGGCTATGTTTCCCAGAACGGTCATAGCAAAAACCCGAATAGCAACCGGTTGCCTTCCATCGGTTAAAAAGGATAGACACAGATCAACCGTCTTGCCTTGAAGGGATTTTGGAATAGGAATAAATTGAAGCATGCGTAAGACATTTCGCTTAACAGCATCATGCTCGCCCTGCTTTCCTAAAAAGTCTATAATTTTTTTAAAGTGCGGTTTAATTAATGCGGGGCTATTCTCTATACAATAGCTTAAGGGCCAAGCGGCCCGTTGGGTTACGCGATAGGGGCCCGCAAGGAAAACTGCAACCAGATCCGCGAAGCGTTTGGGATCATTATTGACATAATTCACAATTTTATCCCGTTGTGACTTGTTATGTTCCTTTAAAACCTCTTCTATTAAATTCATTTTCAATAAGTTATAGAATTTATAAATATAACTATCTGAATAATAGTATATTAATGATGTTCATATTAACTTTAAATTCAATATTAAAGATGGAAGCTATGTTGCTAATTTTTACCATCACTGCTACAGTATTTTTTCAACTCTGCTTGTGCTTTTTTTGCTACCACGTTAAGCAATCACAGGCATCCTGAGTTGGTAAAACCGTTTCAGTGAATCCTGACGGTGCCGTCAGGATTATTATGATTAATTTAAGTTACTGTTCATTCAGGTAAAGCCGTTGTGCTAAATTGCGGACTAATTTTTACTTTGTGAATTATCTGTCCGCTGAATCACTCGCTAAATCCTTTAATGATCGTTGGCTATTTAAAGACATTACCCTTGGCATTTCGCAAGGAGATAAAATGGCTTTGGTTGGTGAAAACGGAACCGGTAAATCTACACTCCTTAAAATTCTAATAGGTCAACTTTCAGCCGATCAGGGTGTGGTAAGTGTCCGCGATGGAATTAAGCTAGGTTACCTTGTACAGCAACCTCAGGTTGCCGGTCACCTTACCATCAATGAAATCATCTTTGATAAGAACAATAAAGTAGCATCGGTAGTGAAGGATTATGAAGCTTGTATTCATGATGCCCACACTTCGGCCGAGCGCATGCAACATGTCCTTGAATTGATGGAGGAATACAAAGCCTGGGACTATGACGCCAAGGTGCAAACCATAACCAGTAAGTTGGGGGTTCTAAACCTCGATCAACGCTTCGATGAGCTATCCGGAGGGCAGCGCAAGAGAGTGTTTTTAGCCCAGATGCTATTGGCCGAGCCCGACCTTATCATTATGGATGAGCCCACGAACCACTTGGATCTGGAGGCCATCGAATGGCTTGAAACTTATCTGGCGGGTCAGCAGATTACCCTCCTGATGGTTACCCACGATCGGTACTTCCTGGACAACGTGGCTAACGAGATTATAGAACTTGACCGAGGTAAACTTTATCGGTATAAAGGTAATTACGCCTACTTTCTAGAAAAGAAGTCGGATCGGGAAGAGATGCTTAAGACTGAGATTTCGAAGGCTCGCCATCTCCTAAAAAAGGAGTTAGAGTGGATGCGGAAGCAACCGCGCGCCCGGGGTACAAAAGCGAAATACCGAATTGATGCATACTATGAACTTGAAGAAAAGGCATCGGTAAATCTTAAGAAAGACAGACTGGAACTTGACATTAAGGAATCACGGCAAGGTGGTAAAGTTCTGGAACTGCATCATGTTTCTAAAAGCTATGGTGCAGCCAAAATGGTGGATGATTTTTCATACATCTTTAAGAAAAAAGATCGCATTGGTATTGTGGGTAAAAACGGGGTGGGTAAGTCAACCTTTTTGGACTTGTTAACCGGAGCTACCAAACCTGATACCGGTGAAATTATTCCAGGTGTTACCACGAAGGTGGGATATTTTACTCAGGAAGTGGAAGACCTCAATCCTAACCATCGCGTTATTGAAGAAGTAAAAGAGATCGCTGAGTTCATTACACTGGCAGATGGATCCAGTGTTTCAGCTTCAAAATTCTTAGATACGTTTTTATTTCCACCTGAGAAGCAATACAACATTATTGAAAAGCTAAGTGGGGGAGAGAAGAAGCGATTGCAATTATTAAAAGTACTGGTTCGCAATCCAAACTTTTTAGTGTTGGATGAACCCACCAACGACTTCGACATTGATACACTCAATGTACTGGAAGATTTTCTTGAAAAGTTTAACGGTTGCCTGATCCTGGTTTCGCACGACCGGTATTTTATGGATCACCTGATCGATCAGCTTTTTATTTTCGAAGGTGATGGTAAGATTGTGCCTTTTAACGGTAACTATTCTGATTACAGGATCTGGTTAGAGGAGAAGGAGAATGTCAAAATAGATCCTCCGGTAATTCCTGTCAAAGAGGAAATCCGTAAAGCGGAATCCAAGAAAATGTCTTTTAAGGAAAAGCAGGAATTTGAAAAATTACAACCTGAAATTCAGATACTTGAGAAGAAGAAAGCGGAGTTGACGAATAAGATGAATAGCGGAATTTCAGATCACGAAGAGTTGCAAAAACTGGCGGCACAGGTACAAGAATTGGGTGATCAGATTGATGAGAAATCCCTACGTTGGTTAGAATTATCTGAATTGCACGGATAGGCTTACAGGCGTTCGTGCCTGCATAAAATTCTTTCGGCAGATGACTTAAATTAAGCGTATCTTTGTGGCATTATTAATACGATTTTGAATCAAGCACAAACCATTACGCTTTATCAACCGCTCATGCACCAGATTGCCTACAATTTGTTGCGTTGCAAGGCGGATGCGGAAGACATTGTTCAGGATACTTTCATGAAGTGGCTAAGTGCAGAACAGGAGAAAATAGAAAACACGAAAGCCTATCTTATTAAGGCGGTTACAAATAATTGCCTGAACCATCTCAACAAGTTAAAACGCAAAAAAGAGGAGTATTGGGATTCTATTCAGCTTTCTGAGTTGATGGTGAAATTTAAGGAATCTGATTTTACCAACATAGACTTTGAAAAAGAACTGGCTGCCGCATTTAAGATAATTCAGGCCAAACTGGAGCCATTGGAACGTGCTGCCTACCTATTAAAAGAGGTTTTTGATTTCGAATATGAAGAAATTCAAAAGGTTTTAGATAAGAAAGCCGACAATTGTCGACAATTACTTAGCCGGGCGCGTAAAAAGCTCGATAAGAACCCCAAAAAGGTCGTAACTAACCCGGAATCCAATCTATTTGATAGCTTTAAAAAGGCCTGCGACATAGGTAACGTAACAGATTTTGTACAACATCTGAAGACGGATATTGCCAACGCCCTTCAATCCAAAAAATAATTCTTACAAATTCTGTCACAATACTTATAGATGATGGTCTTACAAGATATTGGCCATAGTGTGCCAATTTCATATTAATCTATTAACCTAATTGTTTATCTCATGAAGGAGATTCTGATTTTTTTCGTTGCGCATTGGTACTTGTCGCTGTTTTTCCAGACATTTTTTCTACACCGGTATGCTGCACATAAGGCATTCACCATGAGTCCGTTTGTTGAGAAGGTGGTGTACGTTCTTACCTGGATTTTTCAGGGCTCAAATTATTTAAGTCCCTATGGATATGGAGTCATGCACCGCATGCATCATGCCTATGCCGATACGGAAAATGATCCGCATTCACCGACCTATGATGAAACCATCTTTAAAATGATGTGGAAAACAAAAACCATCTATTCTGATCTTTCCAATAAAAGAATGGCAGTGGAAAAACGCTTTACGGAAGGAGTGCCTGACTGGGTTGCTTTTGACAAATTTGCCAGATCATGGCCATCACGGCTATTCTGGGGAGCCTTATATGTTGCATTTTATGCACAATTTGCCACATATTGGTGGTTATGGCTATTGCTACCTATTCATTTTCTAATGAGCCCAATA
>JAGPBO010000026.1 GCA_018063305.1 Cyclobacteriaceae bacterium | reverse complement strand
AGGTGATGCACGATACCGGACTAACACCGGAAGAGGCTGAAGAAATTTACTACCTCACGGCATTGGCCAAGTTTGATGATCGTTTTGTAATACCGGCTTCTCACAGAGAGCAATCTATCGAGATGTTAGATTTCACTGGTGATACGAAAGGATCCGTTGGATTTGGATTTAAGGAAACTCCTGCAAGAGGAGCGTGATTGTAAAAATAAAGGACATAGCAATGACTGTAGCAAAAATAAATAATGATCACTACCGTTTGATGGCAAGCCTTCTTGATTTTCCTGATAAGGAATTTGTTGAGCATGTAAGTGAAGTACACGCTTTGATTAAAGAGCGTTATCCTGATGCTGAGAAAAATTTTGAGCCATTCTTTGAATTGGTTAAAAGCATTTCGCTTGATGATATCCAGGAACTATACACACGATCATTTGAAGTACAGGCTATCACCACTCTTGATCTTGGCTATTTACTTTTTGGCGATGACTACAAGCGAGCGGAGTTATTGGTGAACCTGAATCGAGAGCATAACACCGTTGGCAACAACTGCGGACATGAACTGGCCGATCACTTGCCCAACGTAATAAGATTGATCACTTTACTTGAGGATGATGAACTAAGACGTGAGCTATTGAAAAAATTAATTATTCCTGGGTTGAAAAAAATGATTGGAGATTTTGACCCTGAAAAATTAGAAAAAAAGAATGAGGTATATGTGAAACATCACAAAACGCTAATTGAGTTAAAAGAACATAGTGGTACAATCTATCAGTTTCCGATCATGACATTATTATCCATGATAGAAATGGATTTTGAGTTGACTGCTGTTGAAAAAGAAGCGACCTCTGATTTTCTAACCTCTTTAAGTACCGAAATGAAAATAGAAGATTAACCACTGAATCATGAATATCTTAAATACTTTCCTGTTCGTCATTCTTCCTTATCTGGCATTGGTTATATTTTTAATCGGCACCATATACCGATATCGCAATGTAAAATTTCAGATCTCATCGCTTTCATCAGAATTTCTAGAAGGCAAACAATTGTTTTGGGGCTCTGTTCCTTTTCACTGGGGCATGATGTTTCTTTTCTTTGGGCATCTCATTGCTTTTCTCATTCCGCAAAGTGTTTTGATCTGGAACAGCCATCCGGTGCGACTACTTGTTTTAGAAGTTGCTGCTTTTGCTTTCGGGCTGAGTATGTTAGTGGGTTTGGTGAATTTGATTTACAGAAGGTCTACCAATGACCGTATACGAGTTGTCTCCACTTGGATGGACTATGTAGTAGAAGGATTACTGGTCGCTCAAGTGATATTGGGTTTGTGGGTTGCTTTGGAGTATCGCTGGGGTTCTTCCTGGTTTGCATCTTCATTAACACCTTATCTATGGTCTATCTTTTTGCTAGAGCCCAGGATCGATGCTGTCGTGGCAATGCCGCTGGTTATTCAATTACATATTGTTGGGGCTTATCTGATTGTATTGTCATTTCCTTTTTCACGTCTGATGCATGCGCTGGTAGCTCCACTAGATTATATCTGGAGACCTTATCAACGGGTGATCTGGAATTGGAATAAGGATAAGGTGCGAAGTACTGCTACGAAATGGTCGATACACCGGCCAAAGAATAATTAATAAAATAAAACGTATGATTGATTTAAAGAAAATAAATAACATCGACCCGTTGAAACGGATGGTAGAAAAGGATTCTGGCGTGGAGGAACTTTCTCCCATGGATCCACCGGAAGCGTACGATCTGCCTACTACGGATGCTATTCCGTATGAAGAGATGAACCCGGTGCTACAAAAACTCATTGACGAACATGATGGACTTAAGGCAGAAATGGATGTGTTCGAAAAATCCCTGATTGCGTTTAAGGCAAATGGTTGGAAAACTGATTCTGAAATTGATAAAAACTTTTCGAAGTTCTTTTCCTTTATGGATGACCAATTGGTAAAACATCAATTGAAAGAAGAAAAACTTTTATTTCCACTTCTTCAGCAAAGACTTCTCGAGAAAAAGGAACACAGCAATGGCAGTTTTCCAAAATCAGCTATTGATATGCTGGAAGATGATCACATGAAAATCAACCAGTACTTGACACTGATGTTTAATTTTAATGCGCTTGCAGCACGGTTGCCCGATGTAGCCTCCAGGGCATTGACATTTGATGTGGCTACCGAACAGGGATTTTCTTTGATAGAATTACTGAAGCTTCATATCTTCCGTGAGGAGAATATAATTTTTCCTAAAGCCAACCAATACATAACCAAAGACGAGTTTGAAAAAATGCTAAAGCAATTTGATACTTATCAGCAATATTGAAGGAGTGTGCTGAACAAAGCAATAGATGGATCGTTGAGTACGAGTGAACAAAGTATGATGATGAGTTTGTTTTAAGCTTATAAAGATTTGGACGTTATATTAATTTTCATCCAGAAATTCTTTCCGCACTTCCCGACTATTCGCATAACATACGGGAGAACTTGGTTCTGCTGTTTCTTCAGATTCTATTTTAGTCTGCATGGGCCGCTGCGTAACCTCATGAATCCGATTTTCTAAGATGGAGATAACCCAAGCAGTAAAATCATTGGGTTGTAACCAATTACTATCAGGCTTAACGCCTGATTGTTTACCGCGGGAGGTTTCCATGCTTGAAGGGCTGATGCAGGTTATTTTAATATTATCAGCACGCAGCTCTTTATATAAAGTCTCACTAAGTTCTTGAATGTCATATTTCGTAGCGGAATAGCCAGTACTATTCGGCCGTGGTGTTTTTCTCAAAACAGAGTCAATAGTAATGATGTGGCACTGATTCTTATTTCGTTTCATCAGCGGAACGAAGGAAGATGTCAGATAGAATGTTCCGTTCAAATTGGCATTGATCATTTGGTGCCATTGCTCCTGGGAGAGTTCATCCATTTTCCTGAAATACCCTACTCCGGCATTGTTGATGAGAATGGCCGGAGTAAGAGATTCAGAAAAAGTATTTTTTACCCAAAGGGCGATAGCTTTTTGATCGGTGATGTCTAAGGCAACTGGGATAAACGATTTTCCTAACTGAGCTTGAAGAGTGTTGAGCTTTTCCAACTTGCGGGTAATGCCATAGACGATGGCATCTTTTGCGATCAGGGCACTTACAAGTGCGACTCCGAATTCGCTACTGAAACCTGTTACTACAGCTATTTTCCGTTTTAGATTCATTTACCCATTCATTTAAGTTTTCTGAAGTAACCCTAAATATAGAGTGACTTCAGAAAACCTACTGATTGTTTCCCCGGTTGGAAGAAGTAATAAAATGATGGAATCAATGTGACACAATTCTCCGCTACACTTCTGATATCCCCGGTAGGGCTAAGATAGCGAATTTACAGACTTTCTATGGTTTATACAGACAGTTTATAGCTCGACCAAAGCGATAGGGGGTGCCTAGGGTTGCCAGAAAGTCTTTTTGCTGTGTCATTCTGTTTGTTATTTAAGAATCATCTTAATTTATAAACTGCTGCTTTTCGGAGCCATTTTTTTAGCTCTTTGTGTTCAACAGGCGCTAGGTATTGAAAGGACTTTTTATATTCTTTTCGAAAAAGCCGGTTATCAAATTTTAGTTTTGATAAAACCGTCTTGCAATATTCTAACATACTTTTTTTAAAAACCTCGCCCTTCATGTCCTTTTGTCGAAAAACTTATAATGAATATTCTCCCACCGATTCTGGTTGATAAAGTATTTCAATAATCTCAAACTGTCCAACACCACTAGGAATTTTCCAGGAAACCTGATCACCTTTTTGTTGACCTATAAGAGCTATGCCGACAGGCGAAAGAATAGAGATTTTACTTTCACGGCTATTCGCACTTTCTGGATAGGTGATAGTAACCTCTATTTCCTTTTGGGTTAGTGACTCACGCAGTCGCACCCTTGAATTCATGGTGATTACACGCTTGGATATTTTCAATTGCGAAATAGTCTCAGCCGACAGAAGTTTTAAATAAAGTTGCCTTTCCATGATGGATAGCCTTTCTGTAGAGGGCACATAATTCATTCGTGCGAGCAAACGCTCATAATCATCCACCGTAATTAATACATTTTTCATAATAAATAGTTATTTCCTATACAGATAGCAGGATGTATGCCAATTTTGTTTTGGCACATTACATGGCCCATACGCCTGTTTTAATTAAGCCGTATAGGGGGATAATACTCACTGAGTAAATATTACCCGGTTACTAAAAATACATTTTAGGCCTTCAACTTCACCGAAGACTATTTCACAAACATATTTGTATTGTTTTTATCCCTCTGTGCAGTTTCTGTGCCAGTATATTAAAAGGAGGACGTTTGTGGCTATTTACCTTAAAACGGAGTAGTGAAAATACTCGATGGGTATTAATTCCTCATAAAATTAAATTGTTTTATCTTGGAGGGACAGTTTCTGTCTTAGGATATTTAGCTTTGCATCGCACAATCGTAGCCGTTACCGGTAATTAATTAGAAGTACAATACACAAACTTATGGATGAATACAAAATAAGAATAATTGAAACAGTGGTTGTCTTGTTCTCCTATTTCCTATTGAGAATTACAATACAAAAGGCCATTCAGAGAGTGAGTAAAGTGGCGCATCAAAAAATTAAGGCACAGGTTATTAAAAAACTTATTAATCTTTTCCTTCTTTTTATCAGTTTACAGTTCGTGCTATTCATTTGGGGTGTTGATCCATCTCAATTAATTTTCTTTATCTCCTCTATGTTAACGGTATTGGGGATAGCACTTTTTGCGCAATGGTCAATACTTTCAAATATTACATCTGCCCTGATTATTTTTTTTAGCCATCCGGCAAATATTGGGGATATTATTACTTTACTTGATACGGATCGTCAGATTGAAGGAAGAATCACTGACATTGAAGTCTTTTTTGTAATTCTTGAAACAGAAGGAGGAGAAAGAATTACAATCCCGAATAATATTTTTATGCAGAAGATAATTAGCCGCAAGAGTAGTGCTTAATCTTTTGTGTGGGCTCATAAATCAATTCTTTAATTCCGACTTAGCCTGGGTAAAATGAAAAGAGTAACGACCGATCTTAAATTAAAAGAACGTGTAAAGGAATTAAAATGTCTTTATGCAATTTCAAAGATCGCTTGGGAGGAAGAACATGATTGGGATGCTTTTTTCTCCAAGACACTTTCAATTTTACCAAATGCTATGCAATTTCCATCATTAGCAGAGGCAAGCATAATCGTGGGAAAGGATACCATTAGTTCGCCAGGTTTTTCAAAATGCAAAATGGTTATGACTGCCGTATTGCCAGTAGGCAGGCGAAAGTATGGAACCATTAAAATCGGATACCGGCCCCCAACAGGAAGGAACAGAGAAAAACTTGCTTTTCTGCCAGAGGAGAAGAAATTGATCAAGATGGTTGCGCGTGAATTATCCCTCTATATAAAACGAACTGCCATGGAGGAAGAAAAAGAGAAGTTGCAAATGCAGTTGCAGCATTCGGAAAGGCTCGCGTTTGTAGGTGAATTGTCTGCGGGTATTGCGCACGAATTGAATGAGCCTTTTGGCCGCATATTGGGGTTTGCGCAATTAATAAAGAAATCAGGTGGCTTAAATCCACAGCAAGACGAAGACCTTGATCGAATTATAAAAGCATCACTTTTTACACGTGAGATTATTAAGAAATTAATGATCTTTTCCAGGCAAATGCCTCAACAGATTGTTTCTGTAAACCTGAATACAACCATTTCAGATATTCTTTATTTTATTGATGTTCGAATCCAAACCCGTGAAATCAAAATTATTGAACGACTAGAGCCCAACCTGCCAAACATTCAAGCTGATGCTGTTCAGATGAGTCAGGTACTGGTAAACCTGATTACTAACGCCATTCATGCCTTGCCAAATGGAGGCGAGATTCGCATTACAACAAAGCGAAAAGGAAACGGTGTATTACTTACTGTAAAGGATACCGGCATTGGAATGTCACTGGCTACGCAAAAGAAAATATTCAAACCATTTTTTACTACCAAAGATCCAGGCCAGGGCACAGGCTTGGGATTATCTGTTGTGCAGGGAATTATTGAAGCACACGCAGGAAAAGTGAGTGTGAAGAGCACGCCAGGAAAAGGGTCGCAATTCCAAATCTATTTACCTGTTAAACACCTCAAATCATGAATAGGAAAATAAACTTACCCGTTGACGTATTAGTGGTGGATGATTCTGCGGAAACCGTTGAACTCATAAAACGAAACCTTCAACCAGAAGGATATCAAGTGTACACGGCCAATAATGTGCAGACGGCTATTAAGCTTTTAGATTCAATCAATATCGATTTACTGATTACGGATTTAAAAATGCCAGGCGATAATGGAATTGAGCTTGTTCGTCATGTTTCTGAAAACTTCAAGGGAATTGGGATTCTGGTAATCACGGGTTTTCCGTCTATTGAAAGTGCCGTTGAGTCAATTAGAATTGGAGCCGAAGAATATCTGGTGAAATCCTTTACAGATAAAGAATTGTTAAATGCGGTTGAAAAGGCATTGCATAAATCAAGCCGGGTAAAGAAATCTAAATTAAAACCACTTACGCAGAATTTTGGAATTGTAGGGGAATCTGACCCTATGCTTCAAGTCTTTAAAGTAATAGGAAAAGCCAGAGCGACTAATGCTACGGTACTAATTACAGGGGAGAGTGGCACGGGAAAAGAATTGGTTGCCAGGGCTCTGCACTATGGTGGAAAGACATCCGCAGCTCCGTTTGTTCCTGTTAATTGCGGAGGCATTCCTGATTCCTTATTAGAAAGTGAATTGTTCGGTTATACGAAAGGAGCTTTTACGGGAGCTACGGAAACACGTGCAGGATTTTTTCAAACTGCAGATGGGGGCACAATATTTTTGGATGAGATCAGTAACACGAGTTTGGCTATGCAAGCTAAATTATTGCGGGTATTGCAAGAGAAGGAATTCTTTATGATTGGCTCAAAAAAATCATTGAAAGTAAACGTGCGGATAGTGGCGGCAACCAATGTTGACTTAATGCAATTGGTAAAGAAAGGATTGTTTCGCGAAGATCTCTACTACAGACTTCATATAATCACTATAAATTTACCTCCGCTGAGAGAAAGAGGAAATGATATATTGCTACTAACCGATTTCTTTTTGGATAAGTATGTGCGCGAATTAGAGAAACCGCTAATGAAGTTTACTCCCAAAGCGCTTAAGGCAATTAAGGAGTATGCCTGGCCTGGTAATGTACGAGAACTTCAAAACCTGATACACCGGCTGGTAATCATGGCGGATGAAAGTACCATCGATGTTCCGGATCTGCCGGAATCGTTTAGGTATTCGGCTTCGCGCACCAAAGGATTGGATCGAAAGCTTGTAGAGGTGGAACGGGAATATATTCTGGAAGCACTGGCGGCAAATCAAAATAATATTTCCGTGACAGCCCAGATATTGGGTATTGATCGAAAGACGTTGCGTGAAAAGATTAAAAATGTTAAGTGATACAGATTGTATCATTGGGTAATTAATCCCCATCTGCAAGATATCATCTCCTTATTTCCTCTTTATTAGCCATGTTTTTATATGGTATGGATATTGGATTGGTTATTGCGAAAATTCACAATAATGATTGCACGTAATAGACAAAGTAGGGAAATTGAGGAAATGCTGATTCAGGAGTTTTCAAGTCTTTACAATATGGGTGACTTTACTTCTGAGCCTTTACCTGATGAGAGGAGAGTTATTGTTCAGCGTGAAACAAGGGAAAAGAGACCAAACGTGGAGTACGGCAGGCATATTCCGTTCAAGTCACAGTCATTTCACCCTGAGGCAAGGGGTATATGTTCAAATTGCTTGAATTTTAAGAATTGTCGATTGCCGAAGAATCCTGCCGGGGTGTGGCATTGTGAAGAATATCTTTAGAAACAATTTAATCCGTTAAAAATGATTTTAGATATTTTCTTTAAGAAAAAAGAAACTACGCCAAACATAAAATATGGAAAGTGGAAAGAGTTTAACAAACACGCAGTGCTTATTGCAGAAGGGCATTATGTGAATGATAAAAAGCAGGGATTATGGCGAGAGTATTTTGACTCTGGTGAACTGATGATCGAAGAATCGTTTAGTGAAGGTATATCCCACGGTCGCTATGCAACTTTTCACCGAAATGGAGTTAGACTAAGTGAAGGGAAATTTGTACTTGGCAGCAGGGAGGGAGAATTTAAAGTCTATGACAATACTGGAAATCATATTAAATCGCTAATGTTTATCGATAACATTTTAATTGCCGAGTTGGATTTAAAGTGTGTTTAATCGCGAAAAAGAAGAAAATCGAAATAAATTACATTTTGATATTCATCGTTATTGTATATTGGGCCATTACCATTCTATACGGATTGGGTTTTTTAATAAATGGATGATACAATAGTACTGTGGGCATCGTTCAATATTTTTGTGTTGGCAATGCTTGCGCTCGATCTGGGTGTTTTTCATCGTAAAACCCATGAAGTTACAGTCAAAGAGGCGCTTATTTGGACAAGTGTTTGGATCACACTCGCCATGTTCTTTAACCTCTTTCTTTACTATTATTTTGACAAGAGCACGGCCGTTGAATTTTTTACGGGTTACGTCATTGAGAAGTCGCTCAGTATAGATAACATTTTTGTTATCATCATGATCTTCTCTTATTTCCAGGTACCCAAGGCCTATCAGCATAAAGTACTATTCTGGGGTATTCTCGGTGCACTGGTAATGCGTATCATCTTCATTTTATCAGGGATTGAGTTAATCCACAGATTCCATTGGTTGATCTATATTTTTGGAGGCTTTCTGGTGATAACAGGAATTCGTATGCTAACGGCAGGAGATGCTCAAGTAGAGCCTGAGAAGAATCCCTTGATCAAACTGGCGCGGAAGGTATTTAGATTTACCGAAGGATTTGAAGGAGATAAGTTCTTTGTAAAAAGAGAAGGAATTCTTTGGGCAACGCCTTTGTTTCTCGTAGTGATCATGATCGAGTTCACAGATTTGATTTTTGCAGTCGACTCGATACCAGCTATCCTTAGCATATCCGATGATTCCTTTATCGTTTATACATCCAATGTGTTTGCTATTTTAGGCTTGCGTTCATTGTACTTTGCGTTAGCTGGAGTTGAAAAGTATTTTCAGTATCTCAAATATGGGTTGGCAGCCATCCTAATATTTGTGGGAGTTAAAATGAGTACGGCCGATTTCTTTTACATACCTGTTGAAATATCACTTATTGTGATTGTGTTTATTCTTATAATTGCCATGCTCGCATCGGTTATTGTAAAGAGCGAAAAAGTTAAGGATTGACGTAAAGTATGGCGGATGAATCCGATACACCAGGGATTAACAATTTAACATCTGTGCCCTTGTAGGAAGCATTTTACAATAAATACAATCTGGGATTAAGCAGGCTGCCCCATCTTTTTAATATTGTGAATGACGCCACCATCTACCAGAATATCAGTGCCTGTAATGAAACGTGCAGTATCACTCGCTAAAAAATGAACAACACCTGCTACATCTTTAGGTGTTCCATTTCTTTTTAAAGGGGTAGCTTCTTTTATAGCTTGCATTCGTTCCGGATGCTCTTGTGCTGCTTTCAGAGCCATCTCGGTTTCAATTACCCCAGGAGATACGGTAACAATACGTGCCCCCTTATTTCCCCATTTATCTACATTTTTAAGAGAAAGCAGTTGTACTCCACGTTTTGCAAAGTTGTACATGATATCGGAGCTATCATTTACAAATTGACTTACAGTCTCAAAAGACCCTGGTGCCTGCGGGTTTTCAAGTGCTGAGTCGTATTCTTTATTAGGGGGTACTGTATACGCCATCATCGAGGAGAACAATACCGCGACAGAGTTTTCCACAGCCAAATCATAAAAGGCATCGATGAGAATTTCTGTTCCCACCAAATCAATGGTATATACTTTCTTTAGGTCTTGCACGGTTCCACTTACACCAGCCGTATGAATCAGTGCTTTTAACGAGCCGCTGTCAGCAACAAACTTTATTAGCTTAGCCACATCTTTTTTGTCTGTGATGTCGCAGGCTATACCAGTAGCTTTAAATCCTTCTTTCGTAAGCGTTTGTACAGCTTTGTCTACTATCTCTTGAGCGTAGTCAGTAATGATCAATTCTTCATTCTTAAAAGTTCTAGCGCAAGCCATACCTATACCGCCTGCCCCGCCTGTGATTACGATTTTTGGTGACTTCATTTTATTTTTTTGTTAAATTATTAAACAATATTTTCTTACTCCTATATGGGCTACGGCAACTCAAATAAAATTTCTTGAGTTTACATCAATCGGTTTTTCAATGTTACGTTATTGCACCAAAACTATTGAATTTTTTTAATTCTCCTTTGAGAAGAAATACAACATCCCCGTCAAAACCCATGTTTCTTTCGATCATCGCATCGATTGCATTATCTGTGCCAGAGGCTGTAGTGCTGGGTATGGATCATTTAATTGGATCCCTATGGTATAATATTACTCAATGGGTGTTTTTTACCCGTATATCTGAGATTAGCTTGGCGCATAGTATTTTTTGAGACTGTTCTTGAAGTAGATTCTGCGGTGTCGGGATATGCCGGAGGAAAAAAGAAGAATCCTACCTCTGTATTAGTAAATACAGAGGCTACCGGTCATGCGGAAACAGTACTTAATATAATCCTCTGTTGTCAATTGGAAACTCACGAAGGTATTATCGATCAATTCTATTTTATAAGTGACCAGTTTAAATTGGATATTGCCGTAAAAGAAGAAGGTTTTTGATAACGCTGGGATGTTCAAAAATAAAATTATGACTAAGATTATCATTCTGAAAGAATTTTTCAGAGCGGAAGGATACCACCAGGATTATATTGAGCATAATCCCCGGTAACCCTTACACATCATTAATGTTTTTATACCCGGTATGAGTCGTTTAAAAATACACACAAGAATAAACTTAAAGATCGGCCACTTTATTTTGATTTTCTGATATCCAATGGAGGAGGTATATCTCCCACCAATGATTCATACTTAAAGTTTGGTCCTCGCTTATCATTAAACTCTTTTTTGGCTGCCTCCAATAGTTTGGCATCATTGAAAAGATCCATGGTAGTCATGGTCATAGTCTTTGCGGCCACCATCATCCCTTTCATTCCAATGGTGGAACCCGTGCACGACACTGCTTGCCAGCTATGGCCTGGTGTACCGGGTACGTAAGTGGCAGCTGTCATGGATACGGTAGGCACCACCCAACTTACATCACCAGTATCAGCCGATGCGTTGGTATGACTATAACCAAAGGGCTCAATGCGTTCAGCATTTTCTACGGGTACTTTCTTATTGCCAAATGTGAGACTTAGTTTTTCCGCAAATGCTTTTTCTTCAGGAGTATATTTTACACCACCCACACTAACGAGGTTTTGGTACATGGCCTTAGCAAGTGTTTCGTTAGGTAGGCGATCAAATGTGCCCCCCACAACATCAACCTCCACTTTTGTTTCAGTTCCGAGCGCAGCACCTTCCGCACATTTCACAATGCGATTCCAAAGGCTTCGCACTTCTTCACGATCGCGATGACGCACGAGATATTCTACCTCAGCATATGCCGGAACAACATTAGGCGCTTCACCACCTTTAAGGATTACGTAATGAATTCGGGTAGGTTCGGTAGTGTGTTCTCGCATCATATTTACCATGATGTCCATCGCCTCTACACCGTCTAGAGCTGAGCGACCTCTTTCAGGCGCAGCCGCAGCGTGTGCGGCAACACCGTAAAATCGAAAGATCCCTGATTTTGTAGCCAGGTTGGTACTTGGTCCTGCATTGTTGCGATCGGCAGCATGCCATGAAACAACAGCATCCACGTCATTAAATAATCCTGCCCTCACCATAAATACTTTTGCATCGCCCGCCTCTTCAGCAGGCGTTCCATAAAAGCGAATGGTTCCGGATTTTTTATTTTGTGCTAACCAGTTTTTTACTTCAATGGCTGCTGCCATGGAGCCTGTTCCAAACAGGTTATGTCCACAGCCATGTCCGGGCGCACCCTCATTAATGATCTTTCGTTCAGGTACAAATGCTTCCTGAGAAAGGCCGGGCAATGCATCGAATTCGCCCAGTATACCAATAACAGGTTTTCCAGATCCATAGGAGGCTACAAATGCGGTGGGAATGCCGGCTACTCCTTTTTCAATTTTGAAACCGGCCTTTGTCAATTCTCTTTGTAAGAGTGCTGAGCTTTTTTCTTCAAGATATCCCATCTCAGCAAATTCCCATATCTGCATAGCGATTTCGGCATAATGATCTTGTTTAGTATTTAAAGTTTGGATTACCTTCTCTTTGTCCTTGTCTTTTTGAGCAAATACAAGCACAGGAAACAGGAGAAGAAAGCATAGTTGTTTTATTTTCATAGTCTTCAGGATTTGATTTGGAATGTATCCAAAAGAAGGGTGAGAATAAAAGTGAATTATATAGAAGGTATTGTTTCCTTATTTGCAATGGTAAAATGAGCTACTCAACTTGTTAAACCGACCCAAAACACACCTATAAGAAAGGTATTAATTAGCTTATTGCCTCTTGGTATAGATTTTCGGATAGTGGGATAGTTGTAGATTTTTATTTGATCGGAAGTTCTATCAATGCAATGGTTTAGTACTTTAGTGCCTTAGTCGGCTGGTGCCGATTACCAGATTATAATTGCCATTGCCAATGGACACAAGTTTTTAATATGAATACAATTTATTGACACCATGAGAGTAATTACTTTTTTCCTAATCATTTTATCGTTTCCAATTTTTGGTCAGCTCAATACACAATTGTACAACGCCTACGATCACTATCAGGAAAAATCCCTCACGACCAGGCGTTTTAAGCACGATGATGTGATGGCTGTGTTGGATAAACTTGGAAAAGATATTAAGGTAAAACAAGTAGGTGCTTCCGTAGAAGGTCGCGCCATTAAACTGGTCACTTATGGCAATGGTCCAATCAATGTATTAATGTGGTCGCAAATGCATGGTGATGAAACCACAGCTACCCGGGCTATCATGGATGTATTCCATTGGCTGGAAGCGGACGATCAATTCAATGCCGTTAGAAAAAAAATAAAAAAAGCGATAACATGGCACTTCATACCTATGCTCAACCCCGATGGTGCCTCACAGTTTACAAGAAGAAACCATTTTGGTATTGATATCAATCGCGATGCGCTGCATTTACAAACTCCAGAGGGACGAACTTTAAAGCATGTACGAGACAGCCTGCAGGCAGACTGGGGTTTCAACCTGCATGACCAGGGTAGAGGCACTTCAGTAGAGAATAAAACACCTGCAACTATTTCTTTATTAGCACCCGCCTTCGATGAAAGCAAAAATGTCAATGAGAAAAGAGGAGATGCCATGCAGTTGACCAAACTGATGTTTGATCAGATCACCCAATATATTCCCGGGCAGATGGCTATCTATGACGATACTTTCGAGCCAAGGGCTTTTGGAGATAATATTCAAAAATGGGGCACGCGCACCATCCTTATCGAATCAGGTGGCTATAAAGATGACTATGAAAAACAGGAGATACGGAAATTGAATTTTGTGTTATTGATTACAGCCGCCAATGCGATAGCCAGCAAAGATTACGAAAAAATTCCCGTAGCAGACTATAACAAGATACCTTTCAATGGCGATGGTCGCATTCGGGAACTCATCTTGAAAAATGTTCAGTATGAAGGACTGCTTCGCGATGTGGCCTTTGACCGCAGGGAAGTGGATAGTGAGGATTATCGAAATTATTATGCCCGTAGTTATGTTGCAGACTTAGGTGACTTGAGTACTTCGGGGGCATTTTTTACTATGGATGCGAAGGACTATGAAGTGTTGCCCGGAAAAATATACGAAAGTCAACTTTCAGACATGAATGCGCTGAATGCCCTTGATCTTGAGCAATTGTTGAAAGAAGGATATTCGGATTATGTGGTGCTCAACGGTGACGATCCTTTTACGATGAAGAAATCAATTCAAGTACATAAAGAAATGCCTGTTACCAATGAGATAATTCGTATTGGAGGCAATCCCTCTTTGTTGTTCAAACAAAATGGTAAAATTGTGTATGCAGTAATTAATGGGCACTTAATTAAATTATAAAGCTGTCGGACTGACATGCTTAATACGATAGAACCGTTACTCACTTTTTTTTAACTGTATTTACTGGTTTTTTTACCATCATGAATTCCATTGCCAACATTCCCATTTTTATTGGCATGATGGATGGAAGAAATAAAAATCTTTAAGGGTAATTGCGAAAGCAACGACCTTTACCACATTTTTTATCGTTGTATTTTTTGTGATGCTGGGAAAATCTATTTTCTAAACATTTGAAATTCACTATTCAGGTTTTCTTAAATTGAATTAGTAATGAAGGGGCTACGCTTGATTAGTTCGTTTTGATGATTGGTCTAAAATAGCTGTACTTTGAATAATTCAAGCAGCAATATTTATTAAATAATTAGCAACTCTAAATGATGAATAACAGAGAAAAGAATATTGTAATTAAGGATGTTGTCGTAGCAGGAGTGTCTACCTTCTTTATTGATGGTGTGATTCAATACTTTGTGCTGAAGGAGAGAGCCCCAATTGCCATTTCTGTGGACTCCATTACGAATAATACCTATACAGTGCTAGGCTCGTCAGTAGGTTTGGCTATTGGATTGGCCATGCTTCTCACCATTATCAACTATCTAAAAATTAAAGAAAAGAAGGTTCCATTTTTTCCCAATGTGTTTGGGTTAATGATTAAACATGGCTTTTTTACATTTGGAGTGGTCACCGCGCTGTCGGTACTATGGCAGCGCTATATGGGTACTATAGAGATTGGCCACATACCTGCCGTATTCGTTATTGCGCTGATTGCAGGAATCGTTTCGGCTACCATAAATTATTTAACAATTAAAAGGTGCATTCTACCCAATGAAATCTAGCCTCAATACTTTTTGTAGTTTAGCAAATCGTATTTATCCTATTGATCTTTTTCAAGATTTCTAACAGCTACTATATGACAAGGTCTTTCTTTTTTCTAATCATATTATCCGCTCTTTATAGTTGTAAGCAAAATGATAGTAGTTCGATTGAGCAAGCTCAATTATTTTATAATGGAGAGATTCTTACGATGGAATCTGATGAGCCTACCTATGCGGAAGCAATAGTAGAAAAGGATGGAAGAATTGCTTTCGTTGGAAGTAAAAAGGAAGCCGAAGAAAAATTTGAAGATGCTAAAAGGATTGACCTGAAAGGAAAAACATTATTGCCCGGTTTCATAGATCCTCATAGTCATTTTGGAATGGTTTCTAACACGATGGGGCAGGTAGATTTAAATCCAGAACCAGTGGGAACCGTTACTAACATTAGGGATATAGTTAAAAAAGTAAAGAAGTATAAAGAAGAAAACAATATTCCGGATGGCGAGTGGATTTTTGGCTGGGGATATGATGAGAGTCAATTAGATGAAAAGCGTCATCCTAATAAAATGGAAATAGATGTAGCGCTTCCAAACAATCCTGTCTACTTACAACATACTAGTGGGCATATGGGAGTTGCCAATTCCATGGCACTAGAGAAAATGAATGTTACAAAAGACACTCCTAACCCTGAAGGCGGAAATATAGATCGGATATCCAACTCAAACGAACCGAATGGTTTGGTTCAGGAAACCGCCATGTATCCTTTTGTTCGTAATATGTTAATGATCCTCGATTCTAAACAAGCAGAATTCTTTGATCAAACACAAAATTATTATGCGCAAAATGGAATTACCACTGCGCAGGACGGCATGAGCAGCCGTGATGCTATTCGCTTCTTTCAATCTCAGGCAGACGCAGGAAAACTCAAGATAGATTTGATTGCTTTAGCTGGGTATTCCGAATTAGAAAATAACCTGAAAGATTCCACACTGCAGTTTAAGATCTATAAGAATGGATTTAAAATACAGGGTACAAAGATTGTAGCGGATGGTTCGCCACAAGGTAAGACGGCATATTTCACAAAACCTTACTTAACTCCTGTCCCTGGTTGTAAGAATGACTGCAGAGGATTGCCGAGTTTAACACAAGAAGCTTTAAATAAATTATTTGTTACTGCTTATGAAAATGGTAATCAATTATTTATTCACAGCAATGGGGATGCAACCAGTGACATGGTCATAGCAGCACATGAAAATGCTTGTCAAGAATTAAGACAGCCCTTAGATAAAGACAGAAGGACGATTGTGATTCACTCCCAATTTGTACGACCCGATCAGTTGGAAGCTTTTAGAAAGTATAATATGGAACCCTCCTTCTTTACCAACCATGCATACTTTTGGGGTGATGTTCACGTTCAAAATTTAGGTGAAGAGCGAGCAAATTTTCTAAGCCCAATAGCGAGCGCCCATCGGATTGGTTTAAAGTATACCAATCATTCGGATGCAACAGTTACACCTATTAATCCATTGTTTACTGTGTGGTCTGCAGTAAATCGTGTGTCTCGCTCAGGAGCGATTATTGGTGAAAATGAAAAAGCCACTCCTTACCAAGCATTGAAAGCGATTACTTCTTATGCTGCTTACGAATTTTTTGAGGAAGGCTCAAAAGGATCATTGACACCAGGCAAACTAGCCGACTTTGTAATTCTTGATCAAAATCCATTGACAATAGAATTGATGGAAATTAAGAATATTCAAGTAATGGAAACCATCAAGGAAGGAAAGACAGTATTTAAAAAATAAAAATATTAATCATTATACATTGAAAGCATGGACTATTCAAAACTATTTGACTTAAGCGGAAAAACGGCCATCGTTACAGGAGGTGCAAACGGAATAGGAAAAGCAACGGCTATGATGTTAGCAAAGCATGGTGCCAATATTTCTATTGGAGATTTCAATTTGGAAGATGCTGAAAAGACTGCTAAAGAAATTAGGAACTTAGGCGTAAAAGCAATTGCTATATCTTGTAACGTGCTGAAGGATGAAGACTTGGTTAACCTCGTAGATACCACAGTCAAAGAATTAGGAGGCATTCATATTTTGATAAATAATGCTGGTGGTGGAGGTGGCGGTCGGGAAAATCCTTTTAAAATTTCAATTGATGCTGTTAAGCGTGATTATGAGCTAAACGTTTTTAGCGGTTGGAGACTTTGTCAATTGGCTGTTCCTCACATGAAAAAGGCTGGCTACGGTTCTATCGTCTTCACAACGTCTATGTCAAGTATAAATAAGAGTCCGAATATGAGTGCATATAGTGGCTCTAAAGCTGCAGTAAATCATACCGTGGCGAACCTGGCACACGATTTTGGTCCGGAGGTCCGGATAAATGCGGTCGGGCCTGGCGCTACAAGAACGGCCGCTCTTGAAACCGTTTTAACTCCAGAGATTGAAAAGAAGATGTTGGCCAATACCCCGATCAAACGTTTAGGAACAGCAGACGACATAGCGGGGGCCATGCTCTATTTTGCATCACCTATTTCTGAATGGGTAAGCGGTCAGACCATTTTTGTAAATGGAGGAGGAGAACAGACTTTAGACTAGATAATTAAGTTAACCGAAAATTGTCTACTAAAACTTGAACACTGACTAAAGATTTGCTTTAGTCTTAAACTGTTAATCCTATTTATGCCAGGTGGCATGATGCTATCATTCTTACAGGCGAATTAATCAAAATGCTCGCTCCAAAAAATAATCTGAATAATTTGTAACCCTTTTGAAGTTAGCTGCTCTAACGATGTAGTATAAGTAATCTAACTTTAACAAGAAACAAAATGAAAAATACTAAGAACATGATCATCGCGGTGATGGTATTGTCGTTATTCATGACCTCAAACCTCATGGCACAAAACCCGAAACTATCTGACCCTGAGGTAGCTCATGCAGCTGTCACAGCCAATCAGATCGACATTGATTTTGCACAAATTGCAATTAAAAAATCTAAAGATGTTGAGGTTCTAAAGTTTGCCGAAACTATGGCCAACGATCATCAGGCAGTAATTAAGCAGGCAGTGGCACTCGTCACCAAGTTGGGAGTTACGCCACAGGATAATGCAGTGAGTAAGCAATTGTTATCGGATGCAGAAAAAACAGAAAAAATGCTGAACTCAAAATCATCTAAGGACTTCAACAAAGCATATATTGATAACGAGGTCACGTATCACAAGTCCGTTATTGCTGCTGTGGAGGGGTTGTTGATTCCCGAGACAGAAAATGGAGAACTTAAGGAATTGTTAGAAAATGTTGTTCCTGCATTGAAAGCTCATTTGGGTCATGCGGAGATGATACAAAAGAAGTTTACATCAAGTAAAAAATGAAAATGAGTAGGATTAGCGTTTACTTGATATTTGCCTTGATTTCTTTCAACAGTTGCTCAAATCAATCCGAAAAGTCGCCCAATTCAGAAGACTATGGAACCCCGGAGTATCAAAAAGCACCTTCGATTTCCAATAATAAAGTGGAAGAGATATCTCTGAAAAACACTTCAACCTTTCATACTGTGCTAATACGGCAGATGAAGTTTGAGCCTGAAGAACTTAAATTGCATAAAGGCGACACTGTAGAATGGATTAATAAAGACATTACCGATCATGATGTTACCGAGGAAAAGGATAAGAAATGGTCTTCATCAAAATTGACGAATGGCCAGTCCTGGAGCATGGTGGTCAAGGAGAGCGCCAACTACTTTTGTTCTATTCATGTGGTAATGAAAGGAAAGTTGTTAGTTGAGTAATTTATAAATGGGCGGCAGAACTACCTTATAGGATTGATAAAGTAGGATAAAAAAAGGTTACAAACTTTGTAACCTTTTTTTATGTTCATGATCTAAATGAAAAGGTATGTAAATGGAGGCAATAAAGATCAACGATTTAAGGTATCAAAAACTGGGTGAATCTGAAGTAATAAAGCGAATTCTTGCGGGGGAGAAGGAACTCTATGAAATATTAGTGAGGCGGAACAATCAGAAATTGTATCGCGTCATTAGAAGTTATTTAAAAGATGGAGCAGAGATTGAGGACACGATGCAGAATACGTACCTCAAAGCCTACACGAATTTACATCAGTTCCGATTAGATGCATCTTTTTCTACCTGGCTCATTCGGATTGGTATCAACGATGCCCTGGCAAGAGTGAAAGAAAAGGGCAAGCAATATGCTATCAATCAAGATTCCTTTTTCATGGAGCAAGACACTATTTTACAAATGCCCGATAAAAACGAATTAAATCCGCAGGATAAAATGATAAAGAATGAATCAAAACAACTGTTGGAGAACGCCATTGATGAATTAGAAATTAAATATAGAACAGTCTATATATTGAAAGAAGTCGAAGAAATGACCCATGACGAAATTGCTACCGCGTTGGACTTAACCGTTGCGAATGTGAAAGTGCGCCTTCATCGGGCAAAGGAAATGCTCAAGGAAAAGCTTTACGAATTATCCATAGACAAGAATATTTTTGAATTCGGATTTAGTAAGTGTGATCGGGTAACTGAAAATGTGATGAGGCTAATCTAAAATGTTAAATCTATCCAAATGACCTAAAATGTTCATTTTTACAGATCATTTTAAAATAGTGGACAATTTTGTCCATTATTTTAAAAAGATTGTTACATTTGCCCATCAATAAGGCAAGTGATATGTTTTCAAAAGCTTGTGAATATGGCATACGAGCCTCTATCTATATGGTGGGGCAGTCATTGTTAGACAAAAAAGTGAGTCTAAAAGAAGTAGCCAAGGCTATTGATTCTCCGGTGGCATACACGTCAAAAATTTTACAGCAACTTTCTCGCAACAATATTATTAACTCTGAAAAGGGACCCACCGGTGGCTATTTTATCGACAGGTGGAAACTTGAGGAAATAAAGTTAGGCACAATTGTATCTGCTATTGATGGTGATTCGGTTTACAAGGGATGTGGCCTGGGGCTTCGTAACTGTGATGAACGAAAGCCTTGCTCCATTCATAATCAATTCAAAATAATAAGAGGTGATCTGAAAAAGATGCTTGAGACGACCACATTGCTCACTCTATCGAAAGAAAATAATAATGGAATAACTTTTTTAAAACGCTAACAAGATGGAAACGATAATAAAACCAGAAATGACAGTGGCCCAGGTAGGGAATAAATTCAAAGTCTTTAAAGTAAGAGGAGGCAGAGGGGCTGAGATGCCATTACACATTTCTACAAAAGAAGCAGTTGTGGTGGTGTTACAGGGCGAGGCGATTCTGACGTTACAGGGAAAAGAAATACGCTTAAAGACAAGCGACTCTGCCATAATACCTGCCCAGGTACCGCATACCTTGCAAATAGAAGAAGACTTTGTGTCCGATGTGATTATGGAAATTGATTCAGAAATAAAATTTACTAACCAATAAAACCAATCGAAGATGAGTATTAAGGAAAACCAAATTATAGGAGAGTTGGTGGCACAAGACTACCGCACGGCATCCGTATTTAAGAAATATGGGATTGACTTCTGTTGTCAAGGCAATAGAACCATTACTGATGCCTGTGAAAAGAAAAAGATTGATGCAAAGTTGGTCATAAATGATTTGGGTGAAGCCGTTCTGGCGAACAACACAAGTACAACGGACTATCAATCATGGCCATTGGATTTATTGGCTGATTATGTCGAGAAGAAACATCATCGCTATGTAAAAGAAAGATCGGAGGAAATTAAGCCTTTCTTAAATAAAGTATGCAGAGTGCATGGAGATCGGCATCCCGAACTGCTCGAGATTAATAAACACTTTAATGCCACGGCCGATGAATTGGCCATGCACATGGAAAAAGAAGAATCCATTGTATTTCCATACATACGCGAGATGGTAAAGGCAAAGCAGGGCAATTCAAAAATAGATGCACCCCATTTTGGCACCATACAAAACCCTATTCAGGTAAGGATGGATGAACACACTACCGAAGGAGACCGCTACAGAAAGATTGAAGAATTGAGTGATAACTACACACCACCGCAAGATGCTTGTAGTACATATAAGGTAACCTTTGCTTTGCTACAAGAATTTGAACAGGATTTGCATTTGCACATTCATTTGGAAAACAATATTCTGTTTCCTAAAGCTGTAGAACTGGAAAAGAAGTTAAGCGCAATGGTATTGAGTTAAGAAATGGAATAGATACAGCCACAGAGTAACACAGAGAAAAATTGACTCTGTGTTACTCTAATGCGAAAGGTACAATACGTTTTGTGGCTAATGAATTGTGCTTGAATGGAAGGCTTTTTCGTCTGTGAGAGGCAATGGTTTTAGTTAGTACCATTTAAGTCATTTTATTTTTCTTAAATGGAAGGAATTTATCGGTTTTGCGGTTATAGGTATGAGTCGTTATCGAGACGTATTTAATCTTTATTTAAACGCATCAATGCAAATGACAGTTAAAGAAAAAATGAAACTTAATCATAAATAGCCATGGAACAGAATGTAGTAAAAGTTAAGTCAGTAGAAAAAGCCACACATGATGTGCTTAGAATTGTAACGGAGAAACCAAAAAATTACAATTTCAATCCTGGGCAAGCCACCGATGTAGCGATCAACAAAGACGGTTGGCAAAAGGAGCTTAGGCCTTTTACATTTACTTGTCTTCCGGATGATAATCATCTTGAATTTACTATCAAAACTTATCCCTCCCACAAAGGAGTAACCAACGAGTTGCTGAGGCTAAAGCCAAATGATGAATTGATTATTGGAGATTCTTGGGGCACAATAGGTTATAAAAGTGAGGGCGTATTTATTGCCGGTGGTGCCGGGGTTACGCCCTTTATATCCATTTTTAGATATCTCCAATCTAAAAATGAAATCGGAAACAGTAAACTCATCTTTGCCAACAAAACAAAAGCAGACATCATTAATGAAAGTGAATTCAAGAAAGCACTAGGCAAGAATTTTATTAATGTGCTTTCAGGTGAAAAAGTGGATGGATATGAACAGGGGTATATCACGGAGGATCTTTTAAGAAAAAATATAACAGGAAAAGGAACACTGATTTATTTGTGTGGACCTGAACCCATGATGGAAGTTGTTGAAAAACAGTTATCAAATTTGGGTATAAGCCTTGAAGCTGTGATTAAAGAAAAATTTTAGAGAAAAACAACGCTTTGGCCTAACGCAAAAGTTATCTACGTTTTGCGCAAACTGAGGATTGGATAATTTTTAAAGACTTACATAACATAATTGTTATAAAAAAATGGCCTATATCAAAACTATTAATTCAAGAAATTCCTTACATTAATGTAATAAGCCAAAGTGGCAACGCAGGATGAAAATTAACGTAAAACGAGTGTATGAGAAGCCGTCCAAGTCAGACGGTATACGCATTCTGGTAGACAGACTTTGGCCGAGAGGCATGACAAAGGAAAAAGCAGCCGTTGATTTGTGGTTAAAAAATATTGCACCCACTACGGAACTCAGGAAATGGTTTGATCATGATCCTGAGAAGTGGAACGAATTCCAAAAAAAGTATCATCGGGAACTTAAAAAGAATAAAGAACAAGTTTCATTATTGAACGAACAGATGAAGAAAGGTATGGTTACATTGGTATATGGCGCCAGAGATGAAGAGCACAATGAAGCGCTTGTTATTATGGAGTGGTTAAGCCATTAAATTTTGTTACTAATGTTGAAGAATATAAAAAACTAAATCCCAGATAAAATGAAAAAGGTATTGATTGCATTAGATTATAATCCAAGTGCTCAAAAAGTTGCAGAGAGCGGTCACAAATTGGCAAAGTCGATGAATGCACAAACGATTTTATTGCATGTAGTCTCTGACTTCACCTATTATTCGTCATTGAATTATTCACCTATTATGGGGTTTCAAAACTTTAGTAACGCAGTTGAAACGGAGGGTGGCAGTGAATTGAAAAGAGTAGCATTAAATTACCTGGACAGATCAAAGCAACACTTAAAGGATGAGACAATTCATACGATTGTAAAAAGTGGTGATTTTGCCAAAGCGATATTAGAAACTGCCAAAGAATTAGAAGCAGACGTAATTGTAATGGGTACACACAGTAGAAGAGGATTAGAGAAAATTTTAGTTGGAAGTGTAGCGGAACATGTTCTGAATCAAAGTTTAATTCCATTATTTATTATACCGACACGGGCAATGGAAGAAAATTAGAATACAGATTCATTGCGATGAAAACAACTTGAAATAATTATAGAAAGGCACCTTTAAAAAACAATAAACTATAAAGTCATGTCTAAAGACCCCTATCAGATAAAAAAATCGTTGACAACCAAAAATGGCACATTCAATTATTTTAGTCTTGGAGAACTTGTAAAACAAGGACATGCTATTGAAAGGCTGCCTTTCTCCATCCGAATTTTATTGGAAAATGCCTTACGTAATTTCGATGGCTTCGCAATAACCAAAGAGAACATTGAAACGCTTCTACATTGGCAACCAAAAGGATCGGACAAGGATATCCCGTTTAAACCTGCCCGTGTTTT
>JAGPBO010000195.1 GCA_018063305.1 Cyclobacteriaceae bacterium | reverse complement strand
CAATCGCCCATGTTGAGCATAGGTATTGGGTTAGGTTATGTAACAAAGGATTTTTCATCTCCCGGGTCCGAAATTTTTGTGGATGTACGGGGGCGGTCGCTCAAAGCGATGGTAAGTAAGTTGCCTTTAATATAAATCTAAACGCAAAGTTTATCTAATGAAAACTATTGACGTTTGCTTAACTCCCGAACTGCTTCATCTGTACTCACTAAATGACAAAACGGTTGTGGTCGTAGATATTCTGCGTGCCACTTCTTGTATGGTAACTGCCTTTGCTCATGGAGCCGAACGAATAATCCCCATTGCCAATCAGGAAGAATGCAATCAAATGCGCTTACGCGGATACATTACCTCAGGTGAGCGGGATGGAAAAAAAGTTGCCGGGTTCGATAAAGGCAATTCTCCCTTTGAATATATGGGCACAGAAGTAAAGGGGAAAAAAATTGCGTTCACCACCACGAATGGAACCCTGGCGATTGAGAAATCCAAACAAGCACGTGAAATCATCATTGGCAGTTTTCTCAACTTAAGTTCTGTTACCAAGCACCTGCTCTTTAGTTCTAATAATATTCTGGTTGTCTGTGCCGGTTGGAAAGGAAAAATCAATTTGGAGGATTCGCTTTTTGCGGGAGCTTTAGTAGAAAAACTTAAAAACCATATTGAACAAGATTGTGATGCCCCGCTGGTTGCCCAACACCTTTATAATCTAGCAAAGGATAATATGGTTGATTTTTTAAATGGATCGAGCCACGTAAAAAGATTAAATCGGCTAAACATCGAAAAGGATATTGAGTTTTGCCTTACTCCGGATCAATACACGGTTGTACCCCGCCTAGTCAACAACGAATTGATTTGTTAGTTGTTTGAATAAATAAGCTTCCCGCCCACGGTGGTACTAAGTACTTTTACTTTACGAATCTCAGCAGGGTCAATCTCAAAGAGATTCTTTTCAAGAATGACAAAGTCAGCCAACTTACCGGGCTCAATGCTACCTTTAATGTTTTCTTCAAAGGATGCGTAAGCAGCACGGATTGTATAGCACTTCAACGCATCCTCAACACTTATTTTTTGTTCCGGCACCCAGCCATTCGGATTTTTATCATCTAACGTTTGACGGGTTACTGCCGCATAAATGCCATACAACGGGATTGGAGGCGCAACAAACCAATCGCTGCCAAAGACCAATCGGGCATGGGCTTTTAATAAAGACCCAAACGCATAGGTAGTTTTAATTCGCTCGGCACCGATAAGTTTCTCAGCAAATCGACCATCATCAATCGCATGATACGGTTGTACACTCGGAATTACATTTAATTCAGCAAAGCGATTAAAATCCTGAGGTACAATGTGCTGGGCATGCTCAATTCTAAATCGTCTATCACGATTTCCGTTTTCATCTTCAACTCCTTTATAAATGTCCAGTAAGGTGTGAATGGCCTTGTCGCCAATAGCGTGCGTCATTACTTGTAATCCTGCACTATCGGCTGATTTAATTCGGATATATAAATCGCTCTCAGATGTAATGAAAAATCCTGAGTCAGTTGGAGAATCCGTAAACGGTTTATAAAAAGCAGCGGTATGAGAACCTAATGAACCATCTACAAATTCCTTCAGCCCGCCAATGCGAAGCCATCTATCTCCGCGTCCTTGGTTTGCTATCTTAGCATTAAGTACTTTCCAATCACTTAGCATCATCCCTGCATAAATCCGGGTAATCAGATTGTTTTGCTTATGCGCCCGTTCAAACACATCCATGTACCCGCTCATATTATGCGTGGATGTTACTCCCTGAGCGGCTACATAGTTCATGGCTGCTATTAATGCTTTGTCTTTTTGCTCATCACTAAAATCAGGAACTACTTGATTTACGAGGTTCATCGCATTGTCTTTCAACACGCCTGTTACTCGCCCTTTTTTGTCTCGAACAATTGTTCCACCTTCAACATCTTTTACCTGGTTAGTTACACTTGCTAATTTCAAGGCTAGTGAATTAGCTAAAGACATGTGTCCATCCAATCGGTTAATCCAAACCGGATTATCAGCAGTTACCGAGTCAATCCATTCTTTTGTTGGAAGTTCTCCACCCCAGTTTTCATGGTCCCAATCGCCCGAAATAATCCATTGTCCTTTGGGTTGTGTTAGTACAAAGGCTTTAATTCTATTTATAAATTCTTGCGGAGTTTTGGCATCTCGCAATTGAACGGATGACAGCGCAAAACCACCTTCCATAAAATGAGTATGGCAATCGATAAAGCCGGGCACAATTAAATTACTTTCAGCAGTCTCAATTTTCTTTGTATTCGGGCCAACCCATTTTTCAATCTCTTCTAATCTGCCAACGGCAACAATTGAGTCGCCCACTATGGCAAATGCTTCAGCCCAAGGCTTACTTTCATCACCCGTCCACGTTTTACCAAATACAACCTTATCGGCAATAGGATGCTTGCTACACGATATCAGTATTACAATCAGAACTAAAGCACGAATAAAATTTTTCATTTTAGTTTAGGATTTTGATGATGACGAACTTTATCTCGCAACGTTTTCTTTTCAAGATTTCTTTTAAAGGACTCGGTGAGATCTACTCCGGTTTGATTGGCAAGACAAATCAACACCCAAAGAACATCCGCCATCTCATCTCCTAAATCCTTTTCTTTGTCAGATTCTTTCTCTGATTGCTCTCCATATCGCCTCGCCATAATGCGTGCAACCTCGCCCACTTCTTCTGTTAGTATGGCCATGTTCGTCATTTCATTGAAATAGCGAACCCCATGTAATTTTATCCATTGATCAACTTTTTGTTGGGCTTCTTCCAGTGTCATGTTGAGCTTGTTAAAGTGGAATATTTCCGTGCTTCTTCTTCGGTAGTTTAGCCGCCTTATTTTCAAGCATTTTAAATGCACGGATTAATTTTTCGCGGGTTTGATCCGGATAGATTACCTCATCAATATACCCTCGGTGGGCAGCACGGAATGGATTGGCAAATTTACGCGTGTACTCATCTACCTTCTCATTGAGTTTCGCCTCCGGATTAGCATCCTCCGAAATCTCCTTCTTAAAAATAATTTCTGCGGCTCCTTTCGCACCCATTACGGCAATCTCAGCCGTTGGCCATGCGTAATTAAGATCGGCACCAATATGTTTAGAGTTCATTACATCATACGCGCCTCCATAAGCTTTACGTGTGATAACCGTTACTCGCGGCACCGTAGCTTCTGAAAAAGCAAACAATAGCTTAGCTCCATTGGTGATAATCGCATTCCATTCCTGATCGGTGCCTGGCAGAAATCCCGGAACATCTTCTAACACCAACAACGGAATATTAAAGCAATCGCAAAAACGAACAAACCGCGCAGCCTTTACGCTGGCATCAATATCCAGTACACCAGCCATCGATGCGGGTTGATTACCAACAATGCCAATACTTCTTCCGGCTAACCGTGCAAAACCTACAACAATATTTTCAGCAAAACTTTTATGAACTTCAAAAAAAGACTGATCATCCACAACGCCATGTATCACATCGCGGATATCATAAGGCTGATTGGGATTCGATGGAATAATTTCATTAAGCGAAGGGCGCGATTCGTTGCCCGGTGTATAAGACAACGCGGGCGCAACCTCTTCACAATTTTGAGGTATGTAGCTGAAGAGTTGTTTGATCTCATTGATACATTGGGCTTCGTTGGCGCAGGCAAAATGCGTAACGCCACTTTTCATACTATGCGTTGAGGCACCTCCTAATTCTTCGGCTGTTACGTTTTCGTGCGTAACGGTTTTTACAACGTTCGGTCCGGTTACAAACATGAACGAAGTGTTCTCCACCATAAAAATAAAATCGGTCATGGCCGGTGAATAAACTGCACCCCCCGCACACGGGCCCATCACCGCAGAAATCTGAGGCACCACACCAGACGCCATTACGTTGCGATAAAAAATATCGGCATATCCGCCCAGTGAAACTACACCCTCCTGAATTCGTGCACCTCCCGAATCGTTAAGGCCAATTACGGGAGCACCATTCTTCATCGCCAACTCCATAATCTTAACAATTTTTTCAGCATGCGTTTCGGATAAAGATCCACCGAACACGGTAAAGTCCTGAGAAAAAACATACACTAACCTTCCTTGAATGGTACCGTAACCCGTTACCACACCATCACCCAGATAGTGTTCTTTATCCAACCCAAAGTCTTTGCTGCGATGCATCACAAATTTTCCAAGCTCTTCAAAAGAATCCTCATCCAGAAGTAACATCACACGCTCGCGAGCGGTTAGTTTTCCCTTGGCATGCTGTTGTGCAATTCTTTTTTCCCCACCTCCCAAAAGAGATTCCTGATTTTTTCTTTCCAGTTCATCAAACTTAGGTTGAAGTGCTGCTGAATTAATTTTTCGCTTGGCCATACTTTCTCATTGATAGTCTCAAATATAGGGATAGTTATGAGTGAAATGGTAACTTGTGCCAATCGAAATGAACGTAATGAAACGTATAGCCATCATTGATATGGGAACCAATACTTTCCACTTGTTGCTGGCCAACATAGAGAAGGAAGGATTCTTGATTACTCATAGAGAAAAAGTACCCGTAAAAATTGGTGTTGGCGGAATCAATCAGGGCTATATAACAACCGAGGGAATTGAAAGAGCACTTAACGCGATGCAGTCGTTTAAGCATACGCTCAAAGAAGACGGCATTGTTTCGGTACTGGCTTTCGGAACCAGCGCCATGCGCAACGCCAGTAACGGGAAAGAAGTAGCAAAGAAAATAGAAAAGGAAACGGGCATCCAAACACAAATTATTTCAGGACTTGAGGAGGCCGAATATATTTATCAGGGAATTCGGGCGGCCATTGCCATGGCATCAGAAAAATGCTTGATCATGGATATTGGCGGAGGCAGTGTTGAATTTATTATTGGTAATGAAACCAAAAATTTCTGGAGTCATAGTTTTGAAATTGGAGGACAAAGATTGCTTGAGCGTTTTCAAAAACACGATCCTATTACTTCACAAGAAGTTGAAGAATTATTTATCTTTTTTGAGAAGGAATTACAACTTCTTATTGACGCGCTTAAAATTCATCAACCCAAAGTATTGATTGGATCATCCGGCACCTTCGATACCTTAAGCGATATTTATTGCATGCGAAATGATTTACCTCTGCAAGACACACCCGAAACGCCTTTTAATCTAAAGGCCTTTGACGAAATCTATGAGGAGCTATTAGTAAAAGACCGCGCGGCCCGCATGCAAATTCAAGGCATGATCGAAATGCGTGTAGATATGATTGTAGTGGCGTGCTGTCTTATTAAATTTCTATTGACCCGCCATAATTTTAATCAAATCCGGGTTTCCTCGTATTCATTAAAAGAAGGTGTACTCGCATCCCTTATTTCAAAATAAAAGAAGGCCATCTTGCGATAGCCTTCTTTCGTTTTCATTGATCAAAGTTTACAAACCTGAAATCTGTTTATCCTTTGGATACTTTACTTCATATTTATAAGTCATCTTCTTTGTTTCATTAGGTTTGATTTCGAACTCCCACTCAAGCTTTCCGGTTGCCTTATTGTATTTGGCTCCGCCTGTTTCCAAAACTGAAACTTCAATTTGCGTGTTTTGCGAAACGGGTACCTGATCTTCCACAATTATCTTGATCGATTCTGTTTTTGTGTTCCGTACCGAAATCTCCCAGGCATAACTCTCCTTTTTCGTAGAGCCCATAAAACTACGTGAGGTAAGATCTTTCAATTTATCACGCTTCACCACAATTCTTTTATCGCGCCCCAGCGATACAGAAAGTGTGTCTTTTATGTTATTCGGATCGATGTACGACTTACCTACAAAGGTGCCCTCAAAGAAAACATTCGCTTCACCCGGCAATAAATTAAAATCTTCCCAACCGGTAGCCTTCGCGATTAAAAATGCATCTGCATCTAATTTAGGGGCCACCGAATAAACATAATCCGATTTCATCTCATAACTACGAATATCAACCAGGGTGGGTTTTGATGCAGACGATACCGAGTAAGGCAATGAAATATCAAACTCCGTGTTCAATGTGGTTTGAATCGTGGTCACATAATCGGCTACCGATTTTGCGTCAACATCTTTCATTGAAATATCCTCATTAGCCATAACCGGAGCCGATCGGGATACCATGCCGGAAGCCTTTGCTGATAACGAATAAGCAATGGGTTGATAGAAATCTAAAAACCACGAAGCGAGTTCAGGCTTCAGCCCGCTTTGATTCGGATTAGCAGTCGACAATTTTAATTTTACGTTTTCCCATTCTTCGCCCGTGCTTTGAAATACATTCGCTTTGTAACTAAGCTTAACTGGATGCTTTGTGTTTGCAGCGCGTAAATCATAGATAGGATACCATCCCGCATTGGCCACCACATAATTAATCTCCAACTCAGCCGAAGTCGCAGCTTCTGCCGACACACTCACTACAATCTCGCTGGTGTTGCGATTATACAATTCATTTTGACTATTAATTTGTGCATTCAGTCGTGCGATAGTCTCATTTAATTTTTTGACTTTCTCATCTTGCTTCATACGTGACGAAACGATATCGCCCAACCGGCTCCGATAAAAATCGGCCATCGCTTTCAGTTCGGCCACCGTTAGGTTTTGATTTGTCCCGCCAATTTTCTGGTTGCTTAATAGCATTTGCTCCTCCTTATTCAAAATTTCTTTCTGGCTTTGCTCAAGCAGCACTTGTCTTTGCATGGTCGACAATGAGTCTTTCAATGCCTTCAGACCTTTTGGCATATTAAACTCGTTTAAAAAGTTTTGCTGATGGCTGATTCCGAGAATAACAAAATTTCCCTTGCCTTTAACCTGAAT
>JAGPBO010000194.1:5717-6893 GCA_018063305.1 Cyclobacteriaceae bacterium | reverse complement strand
TGGGCGCAACCTACCATTACCCTCATGACTTTTGAGAGTTATACATTCGCGGATAAGTTTGACACAGAATACGGTACAGGAAAAATCGAGGATGGCTTCCAATGGGGTGGTGGTTTGGAATTTGGCTTCTCGGAAAATGCGGCTATGGAATTAATCTATCAAAATCTTAAGACCCAGGTTACCTATCAGGGTTTTGATAAAAAGTATAGTGGCAATGTTGGGGTCAATTATATGATGTTGGGAGGCACTCGCTATGCGCCCTTGAATGATAGGATAGCTGGTTTTGGTACATTCGATTTAGGAGCAGCATGGTCTAATCCAGACACTTCGCTTGATTCGGAAAGTGTAACCAAGTTTGCTATTGGGGGCCGTTTAGGACTCCGTATTACTGCATCCGATAAGGTTAGCTTACGATTACATACCCAATTACTTTCGCCCGTTCAGTGGGCAGGCGGTGGATTTTATTTCGGGACCGGTGGTGGAGGGGCAGGCGTTTCTACAGGTTCTACCATCTATCAGTTTAACCTGGGGGGTAGCGTAAACATTCGATTAAAATAAAAAGTTAAAATCAAAATATAATAACTATGAAAAATCTATTAATTCTATTTGTACTTCTCAGCATGGCTGCCTGCAGTTCAATTCAGGTTAGTTACGACTATGATAAGAGTGCGGACTTTACAAAATATAAAACCTACGACTACACCGAAGAGACTAAATCATTAGGGGGGAGTAGTGGGCAATTAATCAAACAAAGACTTTTGTCTTCGGTAGATCAGGAGATGGCCTCCAGAGGGTATACAAAATCGGAAGGAGATGCCGACCTGCTCGTTGAACTTCATATTAAGACAGAGCAAAAACAAACTGCTACCGCCTATAATACGGGTGGTTATGGCTATTACCGCTATGGCGGAATGGGCATGGGCACTACCACCATCAATTATGACGACTACACAGACGGAACGTTATTTATTGACGTAGTAGATAAATCAGCTGACAAAATGATCTGGCAAGGAAGAGGCACTAAAACGCTATCGGAAAACGCATCGCCACAAAAGACAGATAGCAATATCGCCTATGCGGTAAAAACGATTTTCTCTAACTATCCGGTTAAACCCACAGCTAAATAATTTTAGAATCTTATTTAAGTTTTATGAAAATGAGAATTCTTTTTATTCC
>JAGPBO010000194.1:0-5617 GCA_018063305.1 Cyclobacteriaceae bacterium | reverse complement strand
CCACCAAAAAAAGGGTTCTCTGTTATAACAGAGAACCCTTTTTAATAGATAGTCAATTACTTACTTACAAATTTCTGATTTGCCTACAAAGTAACGCTCTCCATTACTGGTAACTTTTTCGTCTTTAATGGTAAGTGGAACTTCCACCGGAGCCAAGCCTTTGTCGTTGAAGATAAACTGTACGATAGCGTTTTCTCCATCACCCTTTGCCGTCCATTGTCCGGACATGGAACCTTTGTAAGCTGGGTTTTGCTCTTTAAAAAATCCTTTCTTCTTTATCGTTGCGGTAAAACTACCGTCCTGGCACAAGTTAATTCGGGTCTCCTTTGAGCCCCCCTGAATGGACGCGTAAGTCGCAAGCATTTTGTTTGAAAGAAATTCCTGCCAATCAAAATCTGCGTAGATACTCACGTTTGAAGGTGGTTCAAAGTGGCTACCCTTCATGAATTCCGTTACGGTATTTTTAACCGATTCATAGAATTGAATGGGAGCAATCATTAAAGTAGTTATGCAAGGGCCGCTGGGGCTGCACTTGGCAACAACAAACCCCTTGTTTCCCTTATTAATAGATTCGCCAACAGCGGTAATTTCTGATAGTAATAGCCCGTCTGTAAGCGTAGGCTTAATGGCCTTAATCCGGATGGTCTCACTCAGGTCAACCCCTTGCATCCAATCCTTTTGCATAGTAGTAAGATCGCCATGCTCGCGACCAAAAACATAAATCTCTCCATAGGTGGCTGTAGTGGTTGTGAGCAGGAACACTTCGGTTTCACGCGGCAATATTCCTTCCCATCCTTCGGGCACCGTACTGATAAATCCAAAACGAGGAGCAAAGAGTGTTTCTCCTGGTTTGTACATCCGTCCGGGTTGTAACCGGCTTTTCTTTTTTTGAGCCGTAGCCGGTAAGACTAAACCAAAACATAGAAGGCAACAGACAATTTTTAAAATTTTCATTCTGATGTATAGATTAGTTGTATCGAATAAGAGCAGGTTCGTTAACAAAGGTGTTGGTATTTTTAAATTGCAGATTTTGCTTGAACCCGAAAACAAACTTACTATTTCCATATTCGTCATTAGGAATATAAGTAAGTTTTACCTCCATGGTGCCAAAGATAAGGTTTTCATTCCGGGTTCTAAATCCAGTGCTGAAACCCCAATACTCATTGAATCGATGGAGGCAATTGGTACAATCAACAGCCACCACATCAATGGCAACAAGCGGGGCAAAGCGAAAACCTAAGATGGATCGTGGAGTAAACAATTCGGATTCAAGATGAAGCGCAAGGCGTTTGGCTGCATAGACACTATCCGTGTTTAATCCGGGTATTTCTTTACTATTGACGTTGAGCCAATTGATAACGGTTTGATTGATTAATTGTGTATAGGTACTGGAAATATAATTACGTACCTTATATCGGTTGAATTGCCAGAGCTTACTAAAATAGGCTGCGCCCCCCTGTACTATAAAATCTTCCATTTCATTATTTCGATAATAGCCACCCGTTTGAAATTGGAAATTATAAAAATTTCCTTTTTTGCCAACCTCAGCATAATTCAATTTAATGGCCCCGTAGGGTCGTTCTGTTTGCAATTCACGAATATAACCACCAGAAAGGCCAAGCGTAAACCCGTACGGAATATCTTCTGTTCTTCCGAATCCGAAGACGTATCGCGTTTTATAATAATTCTGCCGGTAGAATGTAAATTCCGTTAGGTACCCATAGAGATTATTGTATTTCACTTCTTCACTATAATCTTCCTGATCAGGTTGCTCGTTATAGTATCCATTAAAGTATCTCGTTGCGAGAAACTTTCGGTTTCGGTTTGAGATTCCTTTTCGTATGCCTATGTTATAACCTAACCAGCCATTGTAAATAGTATACTTATATTTTAGAAAAATTGAGTCTGGATCTTTATAGACATTCTGAGACCAATTGCGGCTTATCTCCCCGCCACCGGCCCAACGAGAATAAGGAGACACCAGGGGTCTTGTAAGTCTCATTAACGTGGCAAACTCAGGTTCGTCACCAATGCTTATTCCGGAGTTTATCTGGGTATATCCAAGTTCCAGGTTGGTAAGGCTACCGAAGATGCTACTTTTGCGATAAAGAACGGAAAGTCCTACAGCGGGAGAGCGGGATGGATCAATAAGGGTAGTAAGTTGTATCCGTTGGCCACGGCCATCCACGTTTACATCATAGATCCCAATCTTAGGAGCATTGGCGCTTCCTCCTGCGGTAGCGCCTAAACTAAAAACATCACGTGTCAACACCGTTAAGTCTACGGAATCAGTGCCCTCTATAGGTGTTACAAAAATCCGACAGTCCAAAATAAAATCTGTACCCCGGATGTAGCGCTCATTATCCGCAAGTTTATGCGGATTAAGAGGTTGATCCTTGTTAATGAAAAGATGCTTTCGAATAATTTTTTCGCGTGTTTCTGCATGCAGTGAGTTCGCCACCTTGGCTACAGTTCTATCAACTTTTTTAGCCGTGTCATAAATAGATTTTTCAAAACCGAAGCGCTCAAAATTAATATGGCGAATAATTTTCCCTGCATAGGCAAGGTAGGGGTCAACACTCTTTTCGTTTACGATTGTGTCTTTCGGATTAGTTGAGATAAGTTTCATCCCTTCGCGAAATGTTTTTCGTGTGAAGGACTTTTTTTCTACTGTATCTTTTTTTGTTTGTGCATGCAGCACAAGGGGGGTAAGGATTAACAAAAGGATAGTAAAAAGACTAACAGATCGGAAGCACATCAAGCAAAAACTGATAGCCCCTTTAGGATAAATAAAACAGGAATGATAACTAGTTGTGTCAACCACTACTTCAGAATTTCACTTCACTAAGCTACCAAATTGTTTCTAAGAAAGTTTGCTACAAAGTAATTACTATGGGCCTATCATCGAAATGGCAAATTCATACTGATAAAAAAGGAGTTAATCGGTTACGACCAACTCCTCATTTGAATTATACAACGTGTAGTTATTGCCCGAATGAAAATCCTACGTTTAATGATAAGTAAGACTGTGCTTTCTTTAACTCGGTGCCTGCCTGAAAGCCGTAATTATAGTTTAGACTAACATGTGCACTGGTAGACGGACTGCCCGTATTAATCAGAAATCCAATCGCAGGCTTTAGAGCAAAATTCCAGGCTTCTTGCTCAATGGTATATAAGTTCATATCCGTATTTCTTAATGTGTAAATAGTACCAACACCTAACCCAACGAATGGATTGATTTGTTCGCCTGGCTTAAGAAAGTAACTTCCATTTATATACATAGGAAAGTGATTGCTGTATCGCCATTGTTTACCGGATAAAGCGGCATTGTTCGTAGTGTAGGTATCATAGGCCTTTTCTTCATAGAATACAGTAGTACCTAAGGTTAGACCGACCCCAATATGAGGTTGAACCATCTTTTGAAAATCTATAACCACTCCGCGAAAACTCGCCTGGCTGATAAATTCATTTAAGTCGCCTGTCGAAAATCCCATCGAATAGGCAACTGTTGTTAAACTTTGCGCATAGCCAGCACCGGTAATACAAAGAACGCAGGCTGCTAAAAATATTTTTTTCATTAGGAAGATGAATTAATAAGTTTTCAAATGAGGTGATTGTGCAAATGCCAAATGAAGACTATATCCATAGAGTACTACGCCTAGGGAAATAGCGAGTAGCACTTCACTAACGTACGGTTTCATAGTCATTTAAAAATTTAAACTGTGCAAAGATACAAATTTCACATAGAATCTAAGGGTTACGGTAGTAGTGACGAAGAAATTTTTTATAGTAGCTAATAATTACCTCAAAATTATTATTCGTAATACGGTTATTTTTTTGGAATTATTCACAATATTAGATTTTATAAGCAGATCGAGTTCTTAACCCAAGGTGGCTGGGTAAGCAAAATGCATTCGAATTGCTAAAAAGACTACGAGGCCTATTTGATTATAACATAAGACTTGATAATTTTAAATATTAACTCTCTTACCTATGAGAAAAATTCTGATCACCTTGATTTCAGTTGTAGTTGTTGGTTGCAGTACTGTTAAAATTACGGGTTTGAGTAAAAGCAACGATTTTAATATCGCTAACTACAAGTCTTTTAGCTTCCTTAAGGCAGATGCCGGAGGAGATGCCTTAGAAAATCAGAAGGGCAACATGGAATTAATAAAAAATGCTATCGAAAATGAATTGAAGCAGCACGGGGTAAGCAGAACGGAGGCCAATGGTGACTTGATTGTAAACATTGGCGTTATTGTCTCAAAAGAAATTCAAACGAGAACCACAGATATTACCAATGCGGCCGATCGCCAGGTTACTTACATGGGCCAACGTAGCTATGAATGGAAGGCAGGAGAGGTAGAAGTAGGAACGTACAGACAAGGTTCTGTTATTATTCACCTGATCGATAGGGCTTCTAATAATTTGGTGTGGCAAGGAGCAGCAGAAAGTGTATTGCCGAATAAGCAAAAGAATATCCCCAAGTTAATTGATCAAACGATAAAAGAACTTTTTAAAGATATTTAATTGCTTAGGAAATTTATCTCACATAGATTCCAAAGCCAGCGGAAAGTGAATTGTACTTGGCGAGTGTATAATCACCATGAAGGGTAAATACAGCAAACTTAAGTCGCAGTCCACCTGTAATTCTTGGTCCTGAAGTAGAGAAATCGAGATTGACCGGATCGGTGGCGTCAACGGTGCCATCGTCATCCAGGTCATAGGTTCCCTTCATATCAAGTTTCGAGTTGGAAAAATTATAACCCACCGCGCCATAGAGTGTTAATACTGAAATCTTTTTTGAGATGAGTGCCTGAACATTGGTTGAATTAAATTCAATTACCGCCTTTTGATTTGCTCCCGCAGTGGCATCTATTCCAACTTCAGCCTTCATATTGGTATAGCCGATAAAGGCTGAAAGATCAAAAGGTAAAGTTTTGATGCCGGGAATGTATTGTTTGATATCATGCATAACACCAAAACCTAACAAACTAAATTTTGACTGATCAAATTCCAGCGTAGGTGAGAATCTTACTTTTAAATCAAAGCCTTTGGGTAAACCAATGCCTAAATGATACATGGGCACGGGCAAGGCATTAGCCAGTTTAATGGTGCTTTCTAAATCCAATCCGGGTGGGCCCTCAACAGGGTTTCCGCTGTCTGTAATTTCATACATAGGTGTTTTATCGGGCCCGAAGATGGTAGGTACATTTCCCGAACCTGTTGGGCTTACCGATTGACCATCGTATGAAACTAATTTAATTTCCTGCAGAACATTGTTATCAACCTTGTAAAATTGATCGGCATCGGGTACGTAGATCAAACTCGTTGTTATGGTAAAGTCTACTCCAAATGGTTTATGAGTCTTGGCCGAATTATACCACCCTTGATTTAACCCCGAACCTAAACTTTTCATAACGGGGGCCACATATCCTTCCAATAAATAATTGGCATCTGCTAAACTTCCCTTCAACAAATCCTCGAAATCTTGTGCCTGCACATTTGATGTGAACGTTGCACAACCAAGGAAAAAAAGAATCACCCGTAGTTTCTTCATGAATTATTATTTAGGTAAAGGATAGCTCTATATGCTTTCTTAAAAGCATAGATAACC
>JAGPBO010000025.1 GCA_018063305.1 Cyclobacteriaceae bacterium | reverse complement strand
GCATACCACTGTTGCTTGTCGGTTGCCTGATAGGTGAATCCAACCTTAGGATTAAAGAAATTAAATTGCTGATCTACACTAAAATCAAATTGTTTATTCTCCTTTCCGGATGCCTGATAGGAAACCCCTCTGTACTGAAGATCAACAAACCCTGTAAACTTTTCAGTAAACTGGTAATTGCTTTTCCAATAAACCGTAAAATCATTTTTCTCACCCCTATTAAAATAGTATTGATAATCTTTGGGTACGTCTGAAACCTGGGCCCAGATAATCTGCCCAAAGTGATCGCCTACGTATTGATTCCACGCACCTCCTATAACAGAACTTAATTTTTCTTTTTCATAGTTAGCCGAGTAAGTAATTCCATAAAAATTATTATTCAACCAGCGCCTGCGCACCAAATCTGTAGAGGTAATTGTATCCTCACCAATCACTACATCACTTAATCCGTAGTTTTCAAAATCATCCTCATATCGATATTCTTCGTAATACCCACGGCCATAGGTGTAATGCAATGCCGCATTTAAAGTAAGTGATTCTGAAAATCGGTGCGAGGCATGAAGCTGATAGTGATCCTGTGCATAATCGTCTACCTGATTTTCGTACGTGTAAATATTAAAAGTGCGACCGGAAGATAAAAGGTTATTCGTTTGCTCCTGATTCCATCCTTCTATCGATGCGGTTTCGAGCATTGCTTCCTCATCATTATTCAAGCGCGATTCGGGCGCGCCATACCAACTCTGATACGTAATTTCCTTTCCGCCAAATACAATAGCCTTGATCATGGTTTTCTTTCCATAATATCCACCGGCTAAATAGTATGATTTTAAATCAGCACTGGCCCGATCAATGTAGCCATCTGATTTAATCTGAGAAACGCGACCATCAAACACAAATTTGTCGTTGATCAATCCCGTGCCAAAGGCGATCGTATTCCTGAGCGTGCCGAATGATCCAAAAGAATTTACTACATCGGCATACGCTTTATCGTTGCGCGTATTGGTTTGTAAATTTACGCTGGCGCCAAAAGCTCCCGCTCCGTTTGTTGAAGTACCCACACCTCGTTGCACCTGCACACTTTGTGTGGAAGAAGCCAGGTCGGGCGTGTTTACCCAAAACACACTCTGACTTTCGCTATCGTTTACCGGAATACCATTGATCGTAACATTGATTCGGGTGGCATCGCTTCCGCGGATGCGCAGACCCGTATAACCAACACCCGCCCCGGCATCAGAGGTTGTAACCAACGAGGGCGTCCAGTTAAGCGTTAAGGGAAGATCCTGACCAAAGTTTTGTTTTTGAAGTAGCGCTTTATTAATAGTTGTAAATGTTGTGGGGCTTTTTTCACTAACCCGGGTAGCCGATACGATTACCTGGTCCGTCATTACAACATCTTCCTCCAGTAAAATGGTAATCCAATCGCTGGTCTCTGCTGAAATCGAAATCACCTGTGATTTGTATCCAATAAAACGGATTTCCGCTGCATAATCCCCCGGTGGTTGTTGAGTAAAAACAAAGTATCCATTCTCGTCTGTAACCGAAAATTGTTTTAATTCTTTGAGTTCTACTGTTGCACCCGCTAATGGCTCATTGGTTTTAACATCCTTCACATAGCCTTGAATGATTTGAGCCTCTGCGTGTATGAACAACACCAGCAAGGCTACCGACATCATAAACTTTAACATGATTACTCCTAGTTTAAACCCGCAGGCACACCGGGGAATGTACCTTACTTACTTGTTTTATCTGCCTCCCTTCGTCCGCATTACCGGCATCAGGTTCTATGGGTATAATCTCAGCCCGTTTTATTGGCACCCCTGCCATGATTTTCTGTCATGACAGGGCAAAGTAACGATGACTTTATCTATTTTGCAATGCACTTCAGGAATATTGGATGCTGGTTTCTGAGAGCAACTTAAACTGTTGAACATTCTATGTACAAAGCTATTGTTGACAATAAAGTATTTGAAATTGATTCGGGTGAATCGGGTTGGCTGGTGAATGGTGAACGACAAGTATGGGATCTGGTACAACTTGCCGATGGTTATTTCCATATTCTCTATAAGAATAAAAGCTACCGCGCAGAAATCATAAAGACAGACCCAGAAACCAAAAGTTTCACGTTTAAAATAAATGGCAACAGCTATACAGTAAACCTGAAAGATAAATTTGATTTACTGCTGGAAAAGATGGGAATGAACACTACCGCCAGTAGCAAAGTAAATTCAATCAAGGCTCCCATGCCGGGCTTAATTATCGATTTAAAAATAAAGGCAGGCGATTCGGTAAAACCTGGCGATGCGCTACTGATTCTGGAGGCCATGAAGATGGAGAATATTTTAAAATCACCAGGCGAAGGTGTGGTAAAAAATGTAAAAGTAAAGAAAGGCGATAGCGTGGAGAAGGGACAGGTATTGGTTGAGTTTTGATTTACGGGTGATAAAATTATTTCGAGGTAGAGATTCTACCGAAAATACCAGGCATTTTTTTACGTTACGGTCGTTCGTAGCCTTTAAAAGAAATATATTTGTGATCGCCAAACTAAACGCATGAAGTACAAACGCATTCTCCTAAAACTAAGTGGTGAGGCCCTTATGGGCTCTAAAAACAGCCATATTGATCCGGCTGTTCTCGAACAATATTCAGAAGAAATAAAGGCTGTAAAAGAGGCCGGAGCCGAAGTGGCCATCGTCATTGGAGGTGGCAATATTTTTAGAGGTGGCCAGGCCGAGGCATTAGGTATTGATAGGGTGCAGGGTGATTATATGGGAATGTTGGCAACCGTTATTAATGCTATGGCATTACAAAGTGCGCTGGAGCGGCACGGTTTATACACGCGCTTAATGTCTGGGATAAAAATGGAACAAGTATGTGAGCCTTTTATCAGACGCAGGGCTATCCGACATCTGGAAAAAGGACGGATTGTTATTTTTGGTGCGGGTATTGGTAATCCTTATTTCACAACAGATTCAACAGCAAGTTTACGAGCCATTGAACTTCAGGCCGAAGTTGTTTTAAAAGGCACTCGGGTAGATGGTGTGTATGATAAAGATCCAGAGAAATTTTCGGATGCCGTTCGCTACAACAACCTGAGTTTTCAGGAAGCGTATCAAAAGAAACTAAACATCATGGATATGACGGCCTTTACGCTCTGTCAGGAAAACAAACTACCTATTATTGTTTTCGATATGAACAAAAAAGGCAATTTATTGAAAGTAGCCAAAGGTGAAGAAGCTGGAACCCTGATAAGCTAAGGGGTATCATTAAATCGTAAACATAAAATCTTCTCTCGATAGTTATCGGGACGTAAAATAAAAAGTTATGGAAGAGCTTGAATTATATCTGGAAGAAGCCCAGGAACAAATGGGCAAAACATTGACACACGTTGGAAATGAACTTGCCAAAATCCGGGCCGGCAAAGCTAACCCTGCCATGCTGGATGGTATTCAGGTTTCTTACTATGGTGCCATGAGTCCGCTTAACCAGATTTCATCTATCACTTCGCAAGACGCGCGCACATTATTTATTAAACCTTGGGAGAAAGGTTTGATTCAGGAAATTGAAAAAGCGATTATGATGGCTAACATCGGTCTTACTCCGCAGAACGATGGCAATCAGGTGATCATCAATATTCCGATGCTTACCGAGGAAAGGAGAAAGCAACTGGTGAAACAAGCCAGTCAGGAATGCGAACAAGGAAAAGTTAGTATCCGCAGCATTCGCAAAGACACGAATGAGCAACTCAAGAAAATAAAGGGCGTTTCGGAAGATGATGTAAAAAATGCTGAAGAAACCGTTCAAAAATTTACAGACGATTATAGTCTCAAGATTGATAGTCTCCTTAAAAAGAAGGAGGCTGAGATTATGACTGTGTAAATTTGATGATTTGAAAATGTGAGAATGTGATGATTATATTTTCAAGTTTTCAAATTGCCTAATTTTCAAATTTATGTACCCCATTCTATTCGAGCTTGGCTCAATCACAATTTATAGTTATGGATTCTGTATAGCCGTAGGTGCCTTGGTAGGATTCTCCTATATGTACTGGCAAGGGAAAAAAGAATTTGGCCTTACCTTCGATCAAAGCAATACCCTGTTTATTATGCTCGTGGTAGCAGGGGTAGTGGGCGGTAAACTTTTTCTCATTTTCGAAAACCCTTCGCTTTATCTTTCACAACCTAAAAAATTATTATCGGGCAGTGGCTTTGTTTTTTACGGGTCGCTGTTAACGGCCATCCCCATTATGCTTTGGTATTTTAAAAAGATTAAAGTACCGGTTTTGGGTATGCTCGATGTGATGGCCATTGTAACCTGTCTGGTTCATGGCTTTGGCAGGATTGGTTGTTTCATGGCAGGTTGTTGCTACGGCATTCCTACCGAAAGTTTTTTGGGCGTTATCTTTACAAGTCCGGTATGCCAGGCCGAACCCTTAAACACGCCTTTACATCCAACGCAATTGTATGAGGCTGCCTTTATTTTTGGATTAATGGTCTGCCTGCTCATTCTAAAATCCAAAAAGAAATTCGATGGTCAGATTTTTATCCTGTACCTGATCTTCTATGCGGCCGGTCGTGGTGTTCTTGAACTCTTCCGGGGAGACATACAACGGGGATTTCTTATCAAGGATATTCTTTCTAATTCGCAGTTTATTGCTCTGGTGGTAATTTCTATTGCCAGTTATTACTATATAAGATTGAATAGAAAGAGTAAATTGCTCAACCAAAAGAAATGAGTATGGAATCCGAAAGCTTCATGAAAAGAACTGCTCGCAGTACTATGAAAATCATTAAAAGAATTTTATTGTTTGCGCTGATCGTTGGAATCGCGGTTTTAGCATTTATGTACTGGGGCGTTTATGAACGTGGGGTATGGGCCGGTAAGGTGTTAAGCGTTTCTGAAAAAGGAATGGTCTTCAAAACACATGAAGGTAAAATATCCATGGACTCCTTTGGTGCACTAAAAGGAACCAGCCCAATTGCAGAAACGCGGGATTTCTCTGTTGAAAACAGTGCCGAAGATGTAATCAAAGACCTGCAAGATGTTGCCCTCGAAGGTGATCGCGTAAACCTTCATTTTGTAAAAAGATATATCGCTTTTCCCTGGCGGGGAGACACAAAATATTTTGTAGAAAAAGTTGAACGCCCAAGTGGTAAGCAGTAATGAAGGATAGAACTATAATTCTCTACGGCTCATACGGCTATACCGGCAAGCTGATTGCAAAAGAATGTCAATCGAAAAATCTGAATGTAATTCTGGCTGGTCGCAATAAGGAAGCACTTCAAAAACAAAGTACTGAAACAGGATTTCCTTTTGAAGTAGTGAATGTTACGGAAACAGATGCCCTTAAAGCATTACTGACCAAAGGGAAAATAGTTATTCATTGTGCAGGACCATTTCGTCACACCGCACAAGCAATGGCCGATGCCTGCCTGGAAACTAAAACGCATTACACCGATATTACCGGAGAGTATCAGGTGTTTGAATTGTTGGCCAGCTACGATCAAAAAGCAAAAGAAGCTGGTATAACTATTATGCCCGGAACTGGTTTTGATGTGGTGCCGTCCGATTGTTTAGCCTTGCATCTTAGAAATCGTTTACCTGCTGCCACTCATTTGCAACTTGCGTTTGCGATGTCGAAAGGTGGGTTATCGCGCGGAACTAAGAAAAGTATGACCGAAGGCATGGGCGATGGCGGACAAATCAGGACAAATGGAAAACTGGAACACCTGGCATTGGGTGCGAAAAGTATGGAAGTAGATTTTGGTTCCTTCAAGACACCAACGCTTTGCATTCCGTGGGGCGATATTTCTACCGCATGGCGCAGTACGGGTATTCCAAACATTGAAGTCTATACAGGCGCAACCAAAAGCATGATAAAAAATGCCAAACGCACACGCTACATCAATTGGTTGTTGCGAATGAGTTGGGTCAAAAAATTTATGTTGAAAAAGATAGATAAACAGAAGCCCGGGCCAAGTGATGAAAAAAGAGAAAGTGGTCGCAGCTTTTTATGGGGAAAAGTTTGGGATGAAAAAGGGAACACAGCCGAAAGCAGATTAGAAACCGTAAGCGGTTATACGTTAACTGCAAAGACTGCTGTACTGATTGCAGAAAAAATTCTTGCAGGAAATTTTAAATCGGGTTATCAAACTCCCGCCATGGCTTATGGCGCAGATTTGATTATGGAGATATCCGAAACAAATCGGCACGATTTATAGATTATCTCGTTCACCATTTTTCTAACTCTTTGACCATTAAATCCGATAAAACAAATCACAAAGTCAGGGCAAATAGATCCCAAGTCCTCAAAGCGATCCCGAAACCAACAAGTTTTCTAACTCCTCCTTTTCTTTCATATTAATTCCCTTTGCTGAAACTTCTACATTATTAGGCATCGGTTGATAAGTAGTTTTAGTAAGTATCGGTCGCTCTCTGTACACAACATGATTAACAAAAACGGTATCCGGTTTTGAAGCCAGATAAACAGTGTCATATACAACTGTTGGTAAGTAGGCTTGTTCAACTTTTAGTTTCGCTGGAGACGAACCAATCCACCAACCAGTCATACCAAAAATTATAGCTATTAGCAGCGTGCTCCATCCTGGTGAGCGGACTTGCCACCAATGGATTTTTAAATTTGCTTGTTGTGCGCTCAGTTGCGCTTTTAAACGACTCAGTAATTTCGGATTGGGCGTAATAGGGCCAACATCTGCCAGGCGTTTTCTAATTGCTCCTTCTGACTTGCGTAGATTATTGTATTCCACTTCGGACTCGATCCATTGACCAACCCAACTCTTCTCTTCGGCAGTCAGTTCTTCAAAAGCTTTGCCTTGCAATAAGCTTTCCAATTTCTCCAACTCATCAGTGTGTATCATAACATCCCTTCTTTTAAAATAATTTTATATTCACTCAACTCCTGACTCAACCCCTTCCGCAAATAAAAGAGTCGCGACTTTATGGTGCCTACCGGTATAGCAAGAATGTCGCTTATCTTCTGCAGATCGAGCTCCTGCTCATAGCGAAGGAGAAAGAGTGTTTTGCTTTCGTCATCCAATGTTTCGAGTAGTAAATCCAATCTCTCTTTAAAGTCTCGTTCGTCAATTAATTTATGTGGGTCCGTATTATTCTGACTTTCCATAGGAATAACCATTGCCCCTCTATTCGCTCTGTTTCTATATTCATTCTTACACATATTGTGCGCACTTGAGTATATCCAGGTTGAAAAATTTCGTGTTGAATCAAATCGGCCGGGGTTATCAATTACTTTGAGAAATAAATCCTGCAAAAAATCCTCCGCCAGTTCCCCATCCTGCCAAAGCATGCGCGTAAAATAGCGCAACAAGGCAATGCTATAGCGCTGATAAATTTCTGTCAGCGCAGATTCGTTACCCTGCTGTACTTTTCGCATTAACTCCTCATCACTTATATGAGCGAGTCGCTTTTTAAAAAACATTCTTAACTCTATTGCTCAATAATTTCCATGAATACTCTAAAGCCAACGGCAGCATCCGGATTCTCATAAGTACGCACACTTCTCATAGTTGATTCAGAAGGTGGTTGATTCCAACTGCCTCCACAAGCTTTTCCCTTTTCGTCAATCATTTCTGCCACATTGCCCACTACATCATACAATCCAATGTCGTTAGGGAAGTATGATTTGGTGGGCGCCATCATGGCAAAGCCATCGTTATGAGTTGGTTTGTTGCCTTTATAGCCCGGACAACCACAGGGCTCAGATTTAAAATTTCCCAAGTAGCAATCTTTATTATTAAGGGGTGAATTCCTCAACCCAAAATATCGAAACCATGGATATAAAATTTCAGGGTCATCTAAAGTTACTTTTTTTAATTCCACATTCTTATCAAACTCTGAACCTTTAGGCGTTATTTTAACCTCCACTTCCTGATCATCTAATTTCCACGATGTTGGATTTTTTATGCTGGCCGCTGCGATCTGCCATTCATCCAGGGTAGGCAATCTGAATTTTACTTTCTTATACTTACGCTCTACAGTATTGTTATATTGTTGTGTTAGCCAATCACAATAAGCATTGGCCGCTTCGAAAGAAATATTAACAGCCGGATAATAATTATAGTGCCTGTTCTTCTTACTATCAGGTCGGGGTAACGAATAGGTTGTCATAAAAGCCAGCGCTGGTTCCTCGTACCGGCTAAAATCGAATTTATATTTCTCATAGAGCTCTTTAAGTCCATGCTGATTCAAGTACGCTAAAAATCCATTGTACTGCTCATTCGTTACTTCCGCTTCTTCGGCAAAGATTTTATCATTTATCGGACGAAAGTGACCTTCTGTTGATTTTGCATTGAGGGTTCCAGGAAAATACGGGATCTCAGAAATGTCGTTTCGTTTTAGAAAATTATTTACTAAGTCTTCTTTATCGGTATTGGCGGCTATCCGGTGCACCAGCTCGCCCAGCTCTTCCTGTCTTTCTGTGTTTTTGTTCTTGGCGTAATCTTCATATAACAATAACATGGGAACTAAATAATTGGCACTTAAAACATTTCCGGCATCGTATGGGTTAGTTCCATTGAAATCAACAGTTAAGTAATCCAGTAAAAATTCCTTTTCAAGATTCTGTTTAATCAGGGCGATGTTATCGATACGAATCGAACTGTGTTGCGATGCCAATCCCACCACATACAGTTGATCCTTGAGGGTAGAAATATTTTCTTTCGCTAATGTAAGCGCGTAATAAAATTTATGGTCAGCGTTTTCAGTGGGTAACGATAAACACACTTGCTGCCGAAAGTCAGCATCTGACTCAGATAAAGAGGTGAGCACAAGTCCTGCTGTCTTTAATTTTGCCTGCCGGTAATCCCCATATTTGAACATGTCGAGATTAAGAATGGTAACATCTGTTCTTACATTCCAAATATCCTGAAGGGCGATCAACGGCAAGGTGGTGTTTTCTCCTTCAGTAATTAAAATAGAATTAGTACTTACCGACATCAAGACATTATAACTATAACTGAGCAACGAGGTAGAGAGTATGCCGGCCTCATGCATTTTTTTTGCATACTCCTTGCGGGCTTGCTTATCAAAATTAAATTCACTGGCCAACATTAAAAGTCCGTACGTGCCGGAGTGATCCGGATTCACCGCATAGGCTTTTTTTAGATTTTCAAATCCTGACGGAGTGTATCCTTCCTGCCAGCCTTGAATAAGGTAGAACTCAAATGTATTCGGGATTGTGTTTTTTATCTCGGTAACAATGTCTTCTAATTTCTGATCACTGGATTGTGCGAACCGTGCCGCAGCATAATAATTCAGCCAGCCATCCGCATCGGTAGCATGGCCTAGCAGATAATTTTGCCATTCCGACATTTGTTCGGAATACCAACCAACCGGTTTCAGAATACTTGTTTTCGGATAAATTTTTTCTGGAATTGCGCTGGCGGCAAATCCGATAAACATGAGGTAAATTAAGAGAATTCGTTTCATTGCGACAGATTTTTAATACGCTGTACACCTGAACCAGTTTTAGGTTCAAATAATTTTAGGACATATCATCCATTAAAACAAGAGGTATTAGACATGTATCCCTCACCCCATTTAATGATCATCTGGGATATCCAATTCAGAATGCCCCTCTCCCCGGGGAGCTACCGTTAGTATACAAATTTTCCAAGATTAAATCCTGAAAGGATGAAATGATTATAGAAACAAAAAATTTATTTGAGACGGAACTCTGAAGGGGTGAAATATGCCACTCCTGCGGAGGTATAATCCAGCATAGGATTTAAAGGTCGTATCAACCCCTTGGGTTTTTAATGGTTACAAAATTGAAAGCAAGAAAAATCGTTGAAGATGTTCCCTAACGGTAGTCAGAGGGAGAGGGGTACGCAAAATTATGAACCGTGGTAATCAGTAAAAAAGTTAAATGTGATAGACCCACTCTTTGTATTGGACATCCACTGGGTTAAAATCAATACGTTTTTGGAAATGATTGTCGAGAATTTCCAATTCAATAATTCGATTGAGCACTAAATTACGGTAGCCTTCTTTCCCGCCAGCCTTAGTAAAGCCAATCGATTGCCAACAAACCAATACAATCTGATTTCGGCTTGTTCGCACCACGCCATACGGCTCAACAGTGCGCGTTAGCGGTTCACCTTCCAGCAAAATGCGACACACATGCTTATCCTCAGAAGCCCGCCAGAGTTGTTGTATAATTTCGTCTTCAATCAAGGTTTTAAAGTATAGTTACAACGTGCTCAGTCTTTTCTTTCATTCTACCAATGGGAGTCAGCGCAAGTCCTTTTGTGTTACAGAATTTTTCAAACTCTATTGAGTTATCTTTTGGCAATGTCACTAACAATCCACCACTGGTTTGTGGGTCACACAACGTTAACAAAGACTCTGCGCCAATACCGATTACTTTTTTATCATAGCTCTGCCAGTTGCGCATCGTATTGTCGGGGTAAATCATTTTAGATAAATAGTGTCCAAGGTTTTTAATAAGCGGAACCTTCGCGTACTCGATCTCAGCCGAACAACCGCTGCCTTCACACACTTCAAGTAAATGACCCAACAATCCAAAGCCAGTTATGTCTGTCATTGCGTTTACATACTCTAGCTTTCCAAAATCCGCACCCAGTATATTTAATTCTGACATTACACGCACGGCTTCTTCCACATCTTCGCCAGCAGCCAGGTCGCGTTTCTGTGCAGTGGTTATAATACCAACACCAATGGGTTTGGTGAGGTAGATAACATCGCCCACTTTCGCGGAGTTATTTTTTTTAAGATTTTTCTTTTCAACTGTGCCGGTTACGGCTAAACCAAAAATGGGTTCAGGGCTATCGATACTATGGCCTCCCGCCAAGGGAATTCCAGCCTTCGCGCACACGTCCCGACTTCCATCCAAAACCTTTTGTGCCAACTCTTCCGGTAACTTACCGATGGGCCAACCCAGAATGGCGAGCGCCATCATCGGTTTACCACCCATCGCATATACATCGCTAATCGCGTTTACGGAAGCAATGGAACCAAAAGTAAAAGCATCATCCACAATTGGCATAAAAAAATCGGTGGTACTGATGATGCAACTACCATCGTTTAATTCATAGACAGCCGCATCATCTTTCGATTCGTTACCGACCAACAACTTGGGAAAATTTGCTTTCGGTAAACTGGTGTGAAGGATTTTATCTAATACGGCTGGGGCGATTTTACAACCACAGCCACCGCCATGCGAAAACTGCGTTAACTTTATTTCTTCCATGAACTTAATTTATACACCTCTAATCGATGCCTAAATTAACATACGCTGGGCACTTACACAGCAATCCTTAATTTATATTCGTCATAGCGCTGCAATACCTCCTTTACATACTTTACAGGTTCAACACAACGACAATAGCCAACCGCAACCACAGGATCGCGAAAATATTTTGGATCCGCTTTTTTCGACAGAAAGTATTCTACATTATCATCCCACATGGTTGGGTCTTTGCCGTATTTTTGGGTTAACTTTTGTGCATCGGTAATGTGGGTTAGTCCTACATTATAAGCAGCAAGCACAAATTTTATTCGTTCTTTCGGATCAGGCACTGTCTTAGCCAGGCGCGTATCGAGGTACTTTAAAAACTTGACCCCTACTTTAATATTCTGAGTAGGATCCAACAGGTTGGTTACTTTAAAAAAATCACCGGTCGCGGGCATTACCTGCATCAGCCCAATAGCACCCGCCCATGATTTTACTTGCGGATCAAAGTTCGATTCCTGATAGGCCACCGAAGCGATCAATCGCCAATCCCAGCCAATCTGTTCTGCGCCTGCTTTTAACTGTTCATCAAACGGTGATAATCGGTTGCTTATCATGGACGAATATTCGCTGGATATTCGTGCTTCAGTCAATCTCGAACTATTGAAGTATTTATCATAGATGACTTTAAAAACGCCACTTCGTTTAGATTCTTTCAACCAGGTATTGGTAGCTTTTAGTAAATCCGGTGAATTTGTTCGCACTGCCCAGGCAATTTGTTGTGGTAAACTTAATACGGTGGAGATATCCAGGTTGGGATAGTAAAATGAATTAACCATGGCGAGTGTCTGATCCGTTACGGTATACTTTATTTCACCCGTAGCTACCTGCCGGATTAGGGATTCCGTTTCGGCCAGTGCGCTGTCTTCTACAATTTTTATTTCGCCACCCACTTCATTCGAAAGATTAACCATGCGCTCTTTGAAAGCAGAGCCTTTTAAAACATGCACTTCCTCACCAATTAGTTTTACCGGATTGCGAATTAGTTTTTTCTCAATCACCTGTGGAGGTTGCAAGCGCCAATTAGCGGGTTTCTTTTGTACCAGCACCTGATGGGTGTTAAAGAACGCATCGGTAAAGGCCATGTATTGAGTCCGCTCCTGAGTAATAGTGAGTGGAAAGGCCAGAATATCTCCTTCGCCTTTATTGAGAAGATCAATAGCTTGCTCAATACCGGCAATCAATTTTACCTTTAATTCAACCTTGAGATTACTGGCCAGCCGTTTAATCAGTTCATATTCATAACCCATAGGGCGGCCCTTATAAATAAAGTAACTGACGGAATTATTGTCGATTAGCGCGACCAGATAGCCACGTTTGCGTATAGCTTCCAGATCAAGGTCAACTTTTGGTTCTTTCGCAAACTCGTCCTGATCAGTCGATTTCTGACAACTCGTGAGACAAGATAATGCGAAAAGAAGCGAGATAAGCCATCCGCATCTTTGAGTCATAAAATGAAGATACGGTTTTAGAGCAAAACAAAAAAAGGCCCCGAAGGGCCTCTTTTTGTAAAAGAAATCTTGATTTATTAATTAAAAGTATAGCGTAGCGTTAACTGGCTCTGCCAGGTGTTACCTAAGGTAATACCACGTACAAAACGATCCTGCGCTAACACAACAGAATTGGTTCCGTCAGGTAAAGTAATGGTTTGGGTGGCCATTCTGTAAGAAGGAACACCGGTACCACTGGTACTTGCCAACGTTAAAGGAGAAGTTGTAACGGTTTGATAACCTACACCCCATTTATCGTTCAACAGGTTGCCAAAGTTGAGGATATCAAATCTTACCTGGAATGCATTCTTCTTAGCCTTCGGGCCTACTTTAACAAAGAAGTCCTGCGCGATAGTTAAATCAAAGCGCGTTAACCAAGGAAGGGCTTGTCCATTTCTTTCTGCATACTGACCTCTGCGACTTGATAAATACTCATCCCCATCAACCCACTCGTTGAAAGCAGCTTGTTGCTCAGCGGCAGTAAATGTTTTAGTATTGGGAGCTGTACCTACCGTAAGCGTAGAAAACGTAAGTTCTGTATTGTCTTTAGGAACATAAATAAGGTCGTTGTTCTGACCATCACCATTCATGTCGTTGCTATAGATATAGGAAACTTTGTATCCGCTGGTCGCTGTTGTTCCAAGCGTAATGGTTGTTGCACCACCATACTGGCCGCCATATTCTTTACGATAGTTTACATAGCCAACAATGCGATGACGAAGGTCATTATCCGCATACGAAGTTGGCAGGTAATTCTGACCAACCGTGCTTGGCATATTGGCCTGAACGGTACTTCCTACAGACTGCAGATCGCGCGCATACCCATACGTGTATGCTAACATTCCGCCTATACCATGAGTGGCAGGTTTTTCAAGTTTGGCTGTTAGTGTATAAGAATATCCTTTTGAAGTATTCTTTAAAACAAACGTATTGCTTACCTGCGTGTTGATGAAGCGAGGATTGCCCGCAGTATTAAATCTGTCGCGGGTATCAGAGCCTGTGAAATTTGCAACTGGCGCATTCAGGTTGGCATCAATGTAGCGCAAGGCCTGGATGTTTTTGTTATGAATTCCTTCCAACGTGGCAATAAGACCATAGGGTAGTTTTTTATCAATAGCCAGGTTAGTCTTTAATACCATTGGATTCTTTAGATCAGAATCAGAGGCATTAACGGCAAAGCCGGTAGGTGCCGTAGGGTTGATAAACCCTGCAGGCAAATCGGCAGGATTGGGACGGAAAGGAATATTGCTATTGCTTAGCGTAACAACCGCTGTGTTTACACCATTATTACCCAACTGGTTTGAAATCAGTACCTGAGGAATGCGGGAAACAAAAATTCCCGAACCACCACGCACCTGAAGTGTTTGGTCTCCCAATACATCGTAGTTAATTCCAACGCGAGGGGACATTAATAACTTAGTGGTTGGGAAAGCACCTGTTGTAACTTTATAAGGTTGTTGATAATCATCTTTGAAAGTCAACCCGGATACAATTGGGTTATCATATGCTTCTGTGGTTGAATTGTCATACGCATAAACATCGCCACGTAAACCAGCTGTCAGTTTAAACTTTTCATTTACCTGGAATTCATCCTGAACATAGAAACTGTACGTGGATGTCTTCAATGTCTGCCAAGGCTTTTCTCCGGCCGGTAACAAAGAAACCCGCAAGTTGTAACGACTTACGTTTACTCCTGCTGGTGAAGTAGGAGCAGTTGGATTTAATTTGTAGTCATCCATCGCTGCATAAAAATCCGTTAATGACTTATACACATACACCCCGTTAGAGCTTGGGAAAAACAAGTTATCGGATGTGAAATGCTCATAGGCTACACCTGCTGTAATGGTGTGCTGATCCGCATAATACGTTAAGTTATCTGTAAAGTTAAAGGTAGAGTAATGCAGCTTGTTATCCGGAGTAAAAGGATCAAACCCTACCGTTGTATAGGTTGAAGCGGTACCCAGATCTTGTATCTCTACCGTTGGGAACAAATCCGTTCTATACTTTCTATCTTCATTTTGGTAGTTGTAGGTAAGGATAGCCTTGTTCGAAAACTTGCTTGCAAAGTTTGAGTTCAATTCAAGGGCTACAGATTTCGTGTTATCCTGTATTTTATACCCTGTATTTTCCATGGATACGGCCGTGCTCAGATTGTTTCGGTTACCAAAACCGGCTGTGTTACTACTGTTACTATTGCTTATAATTACTCCTGATTCTGAGTCATGTTGAGAGTAGCGTAAGGATAACTTATGATTGGTATTGATGTTATAATCCAATCGGGCAAGGAATTTCTTACTGATAATGTCATTGTTATAGTTGTCTATCGCTCCACCATTCCAGCCGAAGTTTGTTGCCATATAGCTATTCAGCGCATTCAGATCACTGGCGGTAGTACGTGCAACGTTCGTTCCACCTGTACCGCGGTCTGTCTGCCAGTTAAGAGCCGGGGTTGAGCTTTCAAACTGCTCAGCATTTAAAAAGATGAAAAGTTTGTTTTTAATAATAGGAGCACCAACCCGAAAACCCATTGTTTTCTCATCGATATTGATTCCGGTTAAGTCTTTACCTTCTACTGTATTACCGGTAAGACCATTGGTACGGGTTATATAATAAACCGAACCCGATACTTCGTTTGTTCCAGAGCGGGTAACGGCATTAATACCAGCACCTGCAAAGCCTGACTGGCGCACGTCAAAAGGTGCCACGTTAAGCTGAATTTCATCAAACGCATCTAACGAAACAGGTGTTGTTCCGGTACGTCCACCGGCTTGTGACGAACTACCTAAACCAAAACCATTATTGAATACGGATCCATCAATGGTAAAATTATTGAAACGACTATCCTGTCCGGCAAATGACCGGCCGTTACCGTAGGCATTATACTTCACAATATCATCTACAGTTCTGCCAATGGTTGGCAAGCTATTAATGGTTGATTTGCCATACGAAGCAGCCGCACCCGTGCGGTCAGAACTAAAAATATCGTTCGTTACGCCCGATACGACAATCTCATCTAATTCTGTAGTCGCAGGATCTAATTTGGCGTTTACGTTTGCCGCCACACCAAGACTCAGGAAAACTTCCTGGACTTCTTTCTCTTTGAAACCAACAAAGCTGATTTTTACCGTATAGGGTCCACCTATACGCATACCCGGAATGGTATATCGGCCATCTGCCCGCGTGGACGCTCCATAAACAGTACCTGACGGTGTGTGAGTTGCTGTTACGTTAGCGCCTGGCAATCCTGCACCATCCTGGTCTGTTACAAGCCCAGTAATGGATGATGTTGTTACCTGCGCAAACGCAGCCCCGGAGACCGCGAATACAAAGATTAAAAACAGTAAAATTTTCCTCATAATATTTAGTTTAAGTGTGTCATACTCTGGTCGCAAAAATATCCTTTTAAGCCATTAAATAGCCAGAGTCCATTTTAAATCTTTCAAACATTTTATTAACAATTTCATAACCCGCTAAACCACTTATACTTTATCCGTTGTACTTTGAGTGAAAACCTAATTGTTTAAAGCCTTTTAATATCATTATACCTATCAAAAGGTTATTTACTCCAGCCTTATTCCTGTTGGCATCCGCGTTTCCGCTCCGGGCTCAAATCGATCTCGCCTGACTATAATTGACAATGGACAATATTGGGGGTAACCCTTGTCAATTGTCAATTACTCCTTACTTTTGCAAAACCTTCAGTCCCAGCGTGATCCGAAAATTTTTTCCGCTAGACAAAAATTATCTTCTCGAAGAAGTTCAGCTTGCTTTGCAGGATGCACTGCTCGACCAACTCGTAGAAAGAGTAAAGATTCACCACCAGGTCCTACATAATCCATTAGGCCTAGACGACTCGTTTACCCAGCGACTTAAAGCGTATAAATCCAAAAACCGAAAGCCCTTACATAACTTCTACCAAAACCTGGCGGGAGTATACCGGTATAAATTTGGCGAAAACCAACTGGGCTTTGTGTGGGATGGCCGCGACCATAGCCAGCTCTATAAAGAAGAGTGGATTCAGGCATTTACTACCTGGACCGAACAATTTTGTGCGCACGAGCTATTCTTACAAGCTGTATTAGACCTTACCGTTTTTTTGCCCGACAACCGGCACGCTCACCTGGCCGAAAACCGCATGAATCATTTTGTGCTCAAACATTTTGAAGTTAAGATTCATAAGAACCGAGGGATAGTAGAAATGAGAGTTGCTTGATTTGTGAAACTGCTAAACGCAGAGCTGTCTCAAAAAAAATTAACCATTAAGATAATTAAGAAATTAAGGTCATTATGGATTCTATTCGTGGATCTGTTATCCAAAAAGGCCCTGAGTGAATGAAACTCCTGTGAGGAATACTGTAATCCCCTCAAAGCGTTCTGCGTCCTCTGCGGTTAAAAAAAGTTTGTACTTTGTGTTTAAAGAATGAATTGCTAATTTATCCGACCTTTAATCTCTACTGCACATGAAACGCTCTTTATTTTATCTCCTTTCAATCGTCTCTGTTATTGTAATTCTGGTTTGGGCCTATTTCTGGATTGATGTTCTGCTCCTGTTTCTGATCGTTGGCCCAATTATTATTATGGGCATTCAAGATGTAACACAAAACAAGCAATCCATACGCAAAAACTTTCCGGTATTGGGGCGGTTGCGCTATGTGTTTGAAGCTTTGCGACCCAAGATTCAACAATACTTTGTGGAGAGCGATACGGATGGTGCGCCTATTAATCGTAACGAGCGCTCGGTTATTTATCAGCGTGCAAAAAAACAAACCGATACGGTTCCCTTTGGTACGCAACTGAATGTATATGCCGAAGGCTATGAATGGATAACCCATTCCATTGTGCCGAAAGATTTTCATAAAATGGATCATCATCCTCGCGTGGTAATGGGTGGCAAAGAATGTAAGCAGCCCTACACAATGAGTGTGCTTAATGTAAGCGCTATGAGTTTTGGTTCGTTAAGCAAAAATGCGGTGCTCGCTTTAAACGGGGGTGCCAAGATGGGTGGCTTTGCGCACAACACGGGCGAGGGCGGATTGAGTCCGTATCATCTGCAACCGGGGGGTGATATTGTTTGGCAAATTGGTACGGGATATTTTGGTGCACGATCGAAGGATGGAAATTTTTCGGAGGAAGCCTTTCGGGCCAACGCAACAAAACCTAGCGTAAAAATGATTGAGGTAAAACTCAGTCAGGGAGCTAAGCCCGGGCATGGTGGAATTTTACCCGGCAAAAAAAATACGCCCGAGATTGCTGCCATCCGGTTGGTAGAACCCGGTACCACGGTGTTCTCGCCACCCTTCCACAGCGCCTTTGGTACACCCATTGAATTAATTTTATTTGTTAAACACTTGCGCGACTTATCAGGCGGTAAGCCAACCGGTTTTAAGTTATGCATTGGTCGCAAAACAGAATTTCTTTCTATCTGCAAAGCGATGGTGCAACTCAACACCTTTCCTGATTTTATTACCGTTGATGGTGGCGAAGGAGGCACGGGTGCTGCGCCTGCAGAATTTACAAACTCGGTGGGTATGCCTTTGCTCGATGCGCTAGCTTTTGTTGACGATGCGCTGCGTGGCTTTGGTATTCGCAACGAAATGAAACTGATTGCCTCGGGGCATATCCTTACGGGTTTTCATATGGTACGTGCTATGGCATTAGGTGCCGATGTCTGCAACAGTGCCCGGGCTATGATGATGGCCTTGGGTTGCATCCAGGCGTTGGAATGTAACAAGAACACATGCCCCACCGGGGTAGCCACTCAAGATCCTTACTTAATGAAAGGGCTTGGCGTGGAAGACAAAACGGTGCGCGTAGCCAACTATCATAGAAATACCGTAGAGAGTTTTGTTGAATTGATTGGCGCGGGAGGTATCAATCATCCGGATCAAATAAATCGCACGCATGTGTACAGACGGGTATTTATGAATTTGGTAAAAACCTACGAAGAGATTTACCCCACTATACCCGATGGTTGCTTACTGGATGGTGGCGATGTGCCCTTTGATTATGAAGAATATTTAAAGCGCGCTGCCGCAGAAAGTTTTGAAGTGAACCGATAATATTATAATGTTTGGTTATGACAACACAAAAATTCGTTGTTATAAAAAAGTTAATCCACCGCGACAATCATTGGTTGGGCTTCTGAAATAATACAGAAGTAAAAAATACCAAGAGTAAAATTCAGTAATACAAATAAATACTGGTGTTGTCCCGGATCATCAGTAGGCGCTTTCAAAAATTTGAGTAGCGTGCCGAAAAAGTAAAATAGATGAATCTTGAAAAAATAAAATTACTCAGAAAAGAACTCCACAGATATCCTGAGCTGTCGGGGCAAGAGATAGAAACGGCTGGACGTATTAAGAAATCAATAGAAAAATGTCACAATATCAAAATTATTGAAAATATTGGAGGGAATGGATTAGCCGTTATTACTGAGTTTTCAAATAGCGGTCCCACTATTGTAATTCGTTGCGAATTGGATGCGCTTCCTATTGAAGAAGTAAATGATTTTGAGTACCACTCTGTTAATAAAGGCATATCCCACAAATGTGGTCACGATGGTCATATGGCTATTGTGGCTGGGCTGGTTTCTTGGTTAGACCAACAGGATTTTAAGAATGGAAAAGTCATATCGCTTTTTCAACCTGCTGAAGAAACCGGTGAGGGTGCCCCTAATGTTTTAAACGATAATAGGTTTAGTGAATTAAATCCGGATTATATATTTGCATTACATAATATTCCCCACCAGCCAATTCATTCTATTATAACCCTTAACGGTAATTTTTCTTCTACTGTGCAAAGTGTTTCTATCGAACTGAAAGGTAAAGAGTCGCATTCAGCTGAACCCGAACATGGAGTAAATCCGGCACTGTGCATGGCAGAACTTATAGAAAGATTTAATGGGTTAAATAATAACGACCCTGCGAAAGAAGATTTCAGGCTATGTGTCCCAATTTATTCCAGCATGGGAGTTAAATCTTATGGCATTTCTGCCGGGTTTGGCGAAATCCATTATACGTTAAGGACCAAAAGTATAGAGAAAATGGAAAGACTTAAGAAGGACGTTGACCGTATTCTATCCGAAGTTTGTCCGAAACACAAATTGCCTCACACAGCAAAATGGTTTGAATATTTTCCTGCCGTTGTTAATGACGGGTTCTGTAACCAAGTTATTACCGAGGCAGCGAAAGCCTACAATTATGATATAATTAGCAAAAACATACCTTTTAGATTTGGAGAAGATTTTGGCTGGTTTTCTGAAAAATACAAGGCCGCTATGTTTGGCATTGGGGCCGGGTTACAATCCCCTGCGCTACATCAAGCCGACTATGACTTCCCTGATGAAATAATAGAAACCGGAATGAATATGTTTAAAGGAATAATTGAGAGTATATTAACCCACCACTCAAAATAAAAGTATGGAAAACAGTAAAATGAAAGGTAAGAAACAAGGAACAAAAGCGGTGTGGGCAGGACAAACCGAATTGTTTTATCAAGGAGCAACCCAGGTTCCTATTGTAAATAGCGTAACCTTTGGATATGACAATGTGGATGATTGGTTTGATGTGGCTATTGGAAAAAAAGAAGGCCATATCTACAGTAGAAACACCAATCCAACAGTAGCAGTTTTCGAAGAAAAAGTAAGAATTCTCGAAAATGCCGAAGCTGCTACTAGCTTTTCAACAGGAATGGCGGGGATAAGTAACACCTTCTCAGCTTTTTTATCCCAAGGAGACAGAGTTGTTTCTATCAAAGACACCTATGGTGGCACGAGTATTATATTTTTAGAATTTCTTCCTAAACATGGAATTGAGGTAACCCTTTGTGATACCTCTAATCATGAAGAAATTGAATTAGAAGTAAAGAAAGGCTGTAAAATGCTTTACCTGGAAACGCCTACAAATCCCACTTTAAAAATATTGGATTTAAAAAGGCTCATTAAGTGTGCCCACGAAGTAGGAGCATTGGTTGTTGTAGACAATACATTTGCTAGTCCAATCAATCAACAGCCTCTGGAGCTTGGCGCTGATATTGTTTTGCATAGCGCTACAAAATATCTGGGCGGACATTCCGATGCCATGGGGGGAGTAGTCTGCGGTGCTAAAAATTTAATACAAAAATTATATCATTATCGGGAAATCAACGGTGCCAGCTTACATGCAAATACTGCCTACATGTTATTGAGGGGTATTCAAACTCTGGAGTTAAGAGTTTTGCGACAAAATGAAAATGCTCAGAAGTTGGCTGAACATCTTGAAAAACATGAGAAGATTGAACAGGTTTTTTATCCGGGACTGAAATCACACCCCGGGCACAAAATCGCAGCGGGGCAAATGACAGGATTCGGTGGAGTATTAGCATTTTCCGTTAAAGGAGATTTCGAGAACGTGAAAACATTTCTGAATAATTTGGAGCTGGCTCATTTAGCAGCAAGTTTAGGTTCAGTAAGTACATTAATCGGTCCTCCAAAAGTAACAAGTCATGTTGAAGCTACCGAAGAAGAACGAAAACAATTGGGTATTCCTGAAAACTTAATACGCTGTGCCGTTGGAATAGAAAATATAGAAGATATTATTGCTGATTTTGATAAAGCTCTTTTAAAAATTTAAAAAGAGACAATGATAACAACTTTGATTTGAAAGTCTATAGTAATTTCGTTTTGTACGGGGGTAGGATAAAGCTCCAAAAACCCCAGAATTGCCGTAAACGCAAACCGGTATTGAACATTAGCAATGATACACAGTGAATTCAAAAATGTTTCGAGGACGAGCCCTGAGTTATATTACTTGACTGACTCGATTCAGTTTAAATCTATAGTTTAGTTTCTTAATTTCGTTCTGACACATGAGATAAATACTGAGCTTCGAAAAACCCATGCGTCTCCTACCCAACGATATACTCAATTTTCAGAAGCTATCTTACATTAAAAAAATTTAATCATGATCAAAACCAGAATAGGAAATAAGAATGACATCGATGGGGTTTTATCCCTTCAAGAAAGAAATTTATACAGTAAATTAAGTGAAGAAGAGCGAAAAAAAGGTTTTGTGACTACACCTTTTACGGTAAGTCAAATTGAAGAAATCATTAAACAAAATGGATTATTTGTTGCCGAAAATGAGAAGGCGGTAATTATTGCCTATGCTTTTGCCGGAAGTTGGAAATATTTTGAGCAATGGAAAATTTTTAATTTTATGGTATCTCGTTTTCCAAAATTATCTTTTAAAAATAATGAAATAACAACCGCAAATAGTTTTCAATATGGCCCCGTTTGTATTGATATCAACTATAGAGGGAATGGGCTGTTAAACTTAATTTTTGAGGAAATGAGAATTGAGTTCTTAAAGAAATATCCCATTTCAATAACATTTATAAATAAGGTGAATAGCATCTCTGAAAATGCGCATACTAAAAAATTGGGTTGGGAAATAATAGATGAGTTTGAATTCAACGACAATAAATATATTGGTCTTGCCTTCGACATGAAGAATTCTGTATTGAAATAGAAAGAAAGTGGGTCGGGCTCCAATTGCTAGAAATTGCTTCCACACTATTGAGTTACAACAACGTGCATAATCAATTTTAAGCTCCCAGGTATCTGGCAGTAGACCCCTTTATTGGAGCATGCAAAGCAAAAAAGATGTGAGAAGCCAAGTCTGCCCAAAAAAAAATTATAATCCGAAGCGATACTGGAGTCCACCAATAATTTGTTGGCGAGATCCCAGGAATCCATATTCAAACCGCAACATCCAATGTTTGTTATATTGGTATTGGCTGCCTACAACAAAATTCCACATATCCTTAGGGCGCTTATCAAGAGAGTACTGAACCGATGCATTTTGTTCATCGTTCAGTGCTTCATCCATGTTGTTGAGAAAACCCCCGACACGGGCAAGTGCGCGGTTGGCTGTTTCATACTTGGCAACGTTTACCGGATTGTTTTTTTGACCATCCGAAAGATCATTCCACCAGGTATCCACGGCAACTTGTTTATCGGCAACGGTCTGAAGTCCGTTGTCAACTTTTGTCTGAAGTCCATCCGTATCAAAAAGTTCTGTCAGGTCAATTGATCCAGTGGTTCCCGTGTTGAGTTTTAGCCGGAACCCTCCGACCCAAAAGGCAACGTTGCTCTCCGGCTTTTTAAGCTTAAATGATTTACCAAAACGCGGTCCGAATATAAATGCAAAGGCAGGCTTTTCCAGTTCCGCAATATCATTCCACGTAACATTCATGTCAAGGGCCATCCAGCCACCGCCAACACCTATAGTGGGGGTTAAACCAAAGCCCATGGATGTTGCTTCAAAGTTGGCTTTTGTATTGAGCTCCATAACCTTGGTCCACACGCCATCACCAGGATTGGGCAGGTATAGGTCTGCACTTATAGCTGTGGAAGGGCTTGATTTGGCAAGGATTCCATACACATTCAGGAAAGGAAAAAGCCAGATATCAGGCCGAAAGTTAACGCCTGTCGCTTCGGATGTTGCATTATTAAAACGAATAACTTCACTCAGGTCACGCAAGGGACCATGATTATATCCTACCTGAAGGTTATCAATAACGAGATCCGATTTTTGCCAGAGATATTGCACACTTAATCCTGCCGAATACGGTAGTTCAAATCCTGCCTTAGTTGCTTTGTCTCCTAAAATTGGAAGTACATAGGGATATTCCGATTTCTTAAGACTATCAATAATTTCAGCATTTTTCTTACCCACAATTTTATCAGAATACACCTGAGCTTTTAGTACGAAGGAGGTTAGCACAAGGATTACAAGCGTTAGATATTTCATAGGCTGGAAAGAAATTTTTTTAAAGTTAAAGAAATATAAATTTAATCTAAAAATTTTAAAGTCGTATTACCTTCGGTTACCATATCTCGATGAAGAACAATTGTGATTACTTCTGTTTTCTTTATATAGCTGTGTAAGCATTTAAGTAATTTCTTAATTTAGTCCGGCAATGGATGAATCAAAAATAAAAATACTCGACACCGCTCTTGTTAAAGCGGCAAAAAAAATAAAAGTGTTAAATGCACTTCGGTGGCCTGTAGAGGCAGAAGAAGAATTTCTTCAAACCTGGCGTGCCGGCAAAACAAGATTGCCGACTGTCTCTTTTGCAATACCCGATGTGTCTGCCAATATAAAACAGCTC
>JAGPBO010000024.1 GCA_018063305.1 Cyclobacteriaceae bacterium | reverse complement strand
GCTTGCGCGATAATAAGGTGTTAATTGAAACTCCCGTCTCTTCGGCTATGTCTCTAAAGCTCCGCTCTTCAATTTCATTCAGAATAAAAATCTCTCGTTGATCGGCAGGCAATTCAGCCAGCGCATCAGTTATCTCATCCCAAATGGCTTCCCGCAACAGCATTGCCTCGGGAGTATTATCCAAATCAGGTAAAATCTCCTGCAAGGTTAACGGGGCCTCGTCATCTTTACCAGCCAGCAATTCAAAATCGGTACGTTGCGGCCTGCTGGCATCTCTGCGATACCGATCAATTATTTTATTGCGCGCTACACTATACAACCAGGAAGTAACCCGATCCAACGATTCAATCGTTTGAAACCCGGCAATGAATTGATAAAACACATCCTGAAGAATATCTTCTGCTTCCTCCACGGTAGACACACGGCTACGGATAAATCCAAGCAATTTGCCCTTCTCCTTCAGGAATGTATTTTGTTTTAGCTCTTGCATTGACAGATCCATTCCATCTTACGGTTATTATACACCCATAGTCGGATGTCGGGATGGAATTATTTTATCAAAGGTGAAAAAAAGAATGATTAAATCAGGAAGCAGCAAAACCCACTCTAATTCCCGAGCCCGCTACCATGGCATCGAAAGTATTGGCAGCTAAGACCTTGGGTTGAGACTGCTCATAGATAGGTGGTTCATCTTGTAAATTGCATTTAATTGGAAGCCCGTTTAGCTATGGCTAGAATAGCAAATTTTAAAATTGATTGAATATATAAATGGTAAGCATGCCCCAGAAGTTACCCGTGACCATACTTAAAATGGCCAGTAAAATTGCATGTGGCATCCACGTTTTATTATAGGCTGACGTAACCGCAGGAGCCGTTGAAATACCCCCCAGATTAGCCATACTGGCAATGGGCACCCAAGCCATGTGTGCATTCAACACCTTAGCCATAATGATCATCACTATATAATGACATAGTAACCACACAATGCAAAGCATCACGAAAGAAAGGGGGAGTGACAAACCACTGAAGTCTAACCGAAGACCTAGAATAGACATGATTATAATAATAAGTATGCCTCCGGCCTTTAATACAAATTGGTGATTCCAGCGTGGAATAAAATTACCAAACACTAAACCGATAAGGGAAAGGCTAATTACGCGGACTAAATAGTTATCTGTTATTAAATTAGTGAGTATTACCGCGGCACTTATAGAAAGTAACGTAACAAGCATAGAGGCCCGCTGACGACTCCCCAGATTTAGTTCTTCATCTTCTAACGCAGGCATCTGAGCATTTATTGAAAAGTACTTATTCAACTGGTCGCTCCTTTTGATAACCTGAAACATGAAGATCGTCCAAAGATTTATTAAAATATTATCGAGTACGATAACAGATAAAAATAATGACTCGGGGCAGTTTACCAGTTCCTTTAATACCAACTGGCTGGTGCTGCCGCCAATCCAACTTCCTGTAATAGGCACTAACCCCCGCCAGTATTGCTGATCAATAAAAAGAGAATACGTATCTGCTGAAATAAATTTCGCTAGCCACACCAGTATAGCTGGCAAAACAGCAATAGCGAATGAACCCGATACAAAGAGCATGATAGGCCTTAGGCCAACCTTCTTTAATTGAGGAAAAGAAAGTGCGCTCATCACCATCATAATAGCAAAAGGAATAATCCAATTCCGCGAAAGCAAATGCAAATAAACGGATGATAAATCCAGCCCACTAGTCTGGGTGATCAGTGCGGGTATCACATAGGCGAATAGTATAGCCGGAAACCAATTAAGAAGTTGTTGTATCCACCTGGTCTTCTGGTTATTCAACCACCCAATAGCACTAACGGTAATGATGATAATGATAGTGGCAATACCTGCGTTTGCCATCAATTCATTTTTTGGGTTAACACGCCCAGGCACATTTGTATCCCTTCCACGAAACTGCCAATAGCCAGATTCTCGTTTGCCGCATGGATGTTATTATCCGGGTTTGGGAACCGCAAGGATACCGCGGGAATGTTTAAGGTTGTGATGAATGATTCAATAGGTTGAGAGCCACCCGTTGTGCGCTGCTTTACATACAGACCTTGGCCAAAGGTGCGATCCATCGCTTTGCTAAGCCACACCCCTGACCATGAGTTTAAATCGGTTCGAAAAGGCTTTGATCCAATTCTGTATTCAAAAGATATCAGTTTGCTAAACGTGTCTCGTTCTTCTTCGCTGGGTGAGTCTTTAACAAAATGAAACCCCTGATCGGCAATGTAATTTTTAATAAGATTAACCATTCGCTCCCCGTCCGTTTCCGGCACAAGCCTAAGATCCAATTCGGCAATAGCTTGCGATGGAATAATGGTGCGCACTTCGCCCTCTACCGAGCCCGCACTAATACCGCGAATGTTGAGTGATGGATATTGAAGAGATTCTTCATACGTATGACCAATCTGATCGGGTTTCGCTATACCTAACTTATGATTAAGTTTCGCATCATCACCAGGCATCTCATTAATCATGGCCAACTCCTGCTCCGATAAATCAACGCCATCATAATAATGTGGGATAAGTACGCGACCCGAATCATCCTTCATACCGGCCAGCAGGTGAGCCAACGTAAATACCGGATTAGGTGCATAGTTACCATATTGGCCGCTGTGAAGATCATTTCGCGGACCAAATACTTTCAACTGAATGGTTGCAATACCCCGGGCTCCGAAGTTTAACGTGGGAAGGTTTGATACATGCCGTGTGCCATCCATGATTAAAACCATTTTAGCCTGTAACAAATCTTTATTAGCGGTTACAAGTTGCGGTAGTAAAGGAGACCCAAGTTCCTCCTGAAAATCCATAATTATTTTGATGTTGAAGGCGGGAGTAACTTTCAATTCTTTCAGGATATCGAGCGATGACAAAAAAGCCATAGCCGGCCCTTTGGAATCCGAGACAGAGCGAGCAAAAATTCTCCATGTCGGATCGTAGCCGTTGGGTTGCGTCCACGAAATACTTTGCCATTGGCCGTCAACGTTCTTTTTCAGTGTAGCTTCATAGGGATTCTTCTGATCCCAGTTTACACTATCGACTGGCTGCCCGTCAATTTGTAAATAGAAAAGCACCCAAGGCAGCTTAGCATTATATTGTCGTTGAGCGTACACATGAGGTACATCTTTAGAATACAAAATCTTTGTTTCAAAACTCCGCTGTTTCATAGCCTCAACACACCAGGTTACATTTTGATTTATCTGATCCGAAGATTTACTGTTGTTGGGTAACAGCAGGAATTCATTTAATTTCGAAATGGCTTTTGGTAAATATTTATTCGCTGATTTTCCTATGTCCTGATGCGATAAAGTTTGAGAAACTAAGGAAGAGGAAACGCACAAAAAGAGCATCGAAAGCCCGGCATGCACAATAGCCCTGGAATAAATCAATAATGAAAAATAATTTTTCATGCTTTACAATTTCTTGAAATTAACAATTACCCATAATATTTAGGGTGTGCTGTCTAGGCATTTGGTTCTATTCGCTGATTTTTTCCATACCCTGACTCAGGCTTGCGCGTGTTGTGTGATCTAATATCATAAATAAAACCTCTCAGATAAATTCTGATTTGTTCAATATATTGTTAGCATAACAAAAGGAAAATCTAGTATCTTTAGAACATTCATATAGTAGCGCATGAGTTATATAATAAGTGGAATTCAACAAGTGGGAATTGGCGTAAATGATGCCGAAGAAGCCTGGGCTATCTACCGAAAATATTTTGGTATGGATGTGCCTATTTTTAAAGATGCGGCTGAGGCTCCTTTCATGACGCGCTATACGGCCGACCAGGTAGAAAAGCGTTTTGCCATTCTCGCCATGAATATGCAGGGCGGGGGTGGTTTTGAAATTTGGCAATACACGTCCCGCAAACCAAATGCAGCATCGTTTCAACCACAACTGGGCGATACGGGGGTGTTTGCTGTAAAGATGAAGTCGCGAAATGTACAGGAGTCATATAATGAACTAAAAGCTAAGGGTGCCTTGATGGTAAGCGCACCGGAAAAGATGCCTGATGGCCGTTTACATTTTTTTGTGAATGATCCCTACGGCAACCTTTTTGAAGTCGTTGAGGGGTTGAGTTGGTTTAAACGCGAGAACAAAACCATGGGTGGGATTGGCGGTTGTATGATTGGCGTATCCGACATTGACAAATCACTTCCCTTATATCAGGATATTCTAGGCTATACGGAAATAGTATATGACGTCACTTCTTCCTTTGTTGATTTAAGTGGATTACATGGCGGAGGAAATGAGGTTCGAAGAGTTCTGCTGCGGCATGCCAAACCCCGTGTGGGTGCATTTTCAAAATTGTTAGGTGCCACAGAATTAGAATTAGTGGAAGCGAAGGGCATTACCCCCAAAAAGATTTTCAAAGACCGCCTGTGGGGCGACCTCGGCTTTATTCATTTATGTTTTGATGTAAACGGCATGGCCGCTTTACGCGAAAATTGTAAAGCAAAAGGATATGCGTTTACTGTAGACAGCAGTCAATCGTTTGATATGGGCAAGGCCGCAGGGCACTTTACTTATATAGAAGATCCGGACGGAACGCTCATTGAATTTGTAGAAACCCATAAGATTCCGATCATCGAAAAACTGGGGTGGTACTTGAGTCTTAAAAATCGCGATCGCGAAAAACCATTAGCCAACTGGATGTTGAATATGCTAGGGCTAAATAAAGTGAAAGACTGATTGTACGAAACAAAAGTTTCTCTCTGCATCAACATGCACATCATGAATGCGATGTCTATGATTAAATCCGTAAGCTGAGGTCAAGCTCAGTTTGATTTCAATTGGAGCCAAGCTTTATAATTAATCAAAATAGAGGGAATAATAACCCTCCACATTATCCAGGTAGGCACCATCAAAACCAGCATTAATTATTTTTTTTATGTAGGAGTTATCATTTCCGTAGATGATGCTTTTCCATTCATCATTCCAAAATTCTACCCAAATCTCATCAACGTACCCATCGTATTTTTTCTTGAGCCAATCAGGATGATGCAACTTCCAACTCCCCTTCCAGTAGTAGCGGTAGTTTTCTGCGGCTCCCACATTGATATAAGAAATAAGTAACCGCTTGCCCCCATTTGCTTTTACTTTCAGCCTTGTAATTTCGTTTGCGATGAACGCCTCATCTTCAAAAAATAAATCGATCAACACCACGTCATAGTTGGTAGACTCCAAAGCCATTAACATCTCTTCCTTTGATGAATAGTTATTCGTACTAATCAGATATAAATAGTTTCTAGCCTCAGCCAATGCTGTAATATCGGCTGCATTTTCATTCGTCACAAAATCCGGAATCAGGACATAATCGTAGTTATTATGGCCTCGTGGAAAAGATAAAAATCCTTCATCACTATTTTTTTGGATTGACATTGCTATATCGGCATTATCCTTCACATAATCTGCCACCAAAACAGGTTTAAGCGGCTGTACCGTTTGGCACATGCTCAATATCTCCTGATCTGTATTGGCTACTTCATAATAAAACAGCTCCTCGATCCCAAATCCGTCTATCGCGTTTAAGTATGAGGCATTCAATCCATCAGCAGGCTCGAGAGAAGAAAACGCAAGCTCAACTCCGTTTTGCGGGATGATAATAAAATCAGAATCATGTTGTCGACTATAATTTGAAATGTTGATAACAAACTGTTGCATCTTTTCACCAGCTTTATCCGATCGTTTCTCATCACAGCTAAAAAAGCTCAGCAGGAGAAATATAAATGCAAAAGATTTAATCATTGATAGTTAAAAGTAATAAATTATGCCGGTTACCAGACATACTATTCTCATTAAATCAGAGAAGGCAGAAAGAAGTTTTCTTTGTGAAAATACATTAAATAGTAATCAAGTAATGCAACAAGCCATTTTAGAATGATTCAATGTGTTATGTGAGTAGTAAACGTATTAAAATCTATATTATTGCTACATGAGTTCCTCCATAATATATGAACAATCGCATCTGTCTTTTCAAAAAACAGGATATGGAAATAAGGTACTTCTGCTCTTCCATGGATTTGGGCAGCATAAACAAATCTTTGATGCGTTAAGTACTGAACTTGAATCTTGCTATACACTTTATTCATTTGACTTATTTTTTCATGGAACCAGCAGTTGGAATCATGGCGAGCAAGCCTTAGAAAAAGAAACCTGGCGAGCTATCCTACAACAATTTCTTAGGGAAAATAAAATTGAAAAATTTGATCTATTGGGTTTTAGTCTTGGCGGAAAATTTGTGCTGGCTACGCTTGAATTATTTCCAGAAAAGATTGACCGTATTTTCCTTTTGGCACCTGATGGCATCAAAACTAATATCTGGTACAGTTTAGCAACCTATCCGCTTTTACTCCGCCAGTTTTTTAAAAGTATGATTTTAAGACCAAATCGGTTAAATCAAATAGCAACGTTTCTAAAGTACTTCCATCTGGCCGATAAAGGATTGATTCGCTTTGCTCAATCACAAATGGATACCCAGACCAAACGCGAACGGGTTTATTACTCGTGGGTTGTATTTCGCCATTTGAATTTTGATTCCCAGCGAATGGCTCAATTGATAAATAGTCACTCCATAAAACTAACACTTATAACTGGCCGGTACGATAAAATCATTACCCCTGAAAATATGAATCGGCTTTTACATTTTGTTAAGGATTACCAACTTGAAATTCTCGAAACCGGGCATAATGGCGTAATCCCCGAAAGCATTCCGATCATTACAAAGAGCCTGAAATTTTAAAAAAATTTATTACTTTTATATCAACAAAACTTTATAGCTATGTCAAAAGGAATGGACTCTAAGAAATCAGAAAAGAAAAAGCCTCTGAAAACCTTGAAGGAAAAAAGGGCTGAAAAGAAAGCCAAAAAAGCAAATAGCTAATTTGCATTTTGGCATTGTAAAAAAAGCGTCTGACCGTGAATCGATCAGACGCTTTTTTTATTACTAAAATTCAACTAACAAATTACTTATCCAGACTGGTAAACATCTCTCCCTTTTTCTGATGGAATACACGAAAGCTTCCCTATTTTTGTGCTTACACTCACTCCTATGATTGTCTTCTTTCGGACTTCCGGCTCCACCCTTTACGCGGTTGGAAGCAGCCAACCTTTTGATACTCAAGATTATGAAAAACTAATCTGGCTTTTTGCAGGAGCTCGCCCCCTGAAAGACCATGCCCTTACTGGTAATTTTATAGGCCCTAGAAAGGAAATGATAACTCCATGGAGCACGAATGCGGTTGAGATTACGCAAACCATGGGCATTAAAGGAATAGAACGCATCGAAGAGTTCTTTGAAGTTAAGGATGAATCGGCTCCGCATGACCGAATGTTACAACGGCTTCATAAGGGATTAGATCAGGAGCTATTCACCATACATCATACCCCCGAGCCCATCATTGAAATTGATGACATTAAAACCTATAACGAAAAGGAAGGCCTGGCACTTAGCCAGGAAGAGATAGATTATCTAAATGATGTTAGCTGGAAACTAGGAAGAAAACTTACCGATAGCGAAGTGTTTGGATTCTCGCAGGTAAACAGTGAGCATTGCCGTCATAAAATCTTTAACGGCACCTTCATTATTGATGGTAAGGAAAAGGAATCAACACTCTTTCAACTCATCAAAAAAACTTCGAAGGAAAATCCCAATTACATCGTTTCAGCATATAAAGACAATGTTGCTTTTATCAAGGGACCAACCGTTGAACAATTTGCTCCTGCCAGGCAGGATGTTCCCGACTATTTTAAAATCGTTGATTTCGATTCTGTCATTTCAATAAAAGCGGAGACACACAACTTCCCTACTACCGTAGAACCCTTTAACGGTGCTGCTACCGGGAGTGGTGGAGAAATTAGGGATCGATTGGCGGGTGGAAAAGGATCTTTGCCTTTAGCGGGAACAGCGGTTTACATTACGTCCTATCCTCGTTTAGATAACGGTCGCGATTGGGAGAAAAAATTTGAGGAGCGCGAGTGGTTGTATCAAACACCTGCTGAAATTCTGATTAAAGCATCGGATGGGGCCAGTGATTTTGGAAACAAATTTGGCCAGCCGTTGATTGGTGGAAGCGTGCTCACCTTTGAGCACTTTGAAAACAACAAAAAATTTGGATTCGATAAGGTGATCATGTTAGCGGGTGGGGTTGGTTACGGCAAAGAAAAAGACAGTCAAAAGGAAGCCCTCACCACAGGCGACAAAATTATTTTACTAGGGGGCGACAACTATCGTATTGGTATGGGCGGAGCGGCCGTGTCATCAGTTATTACAGGCGAGTTTGCGAATACTCTCGAACTTAATGCGGTGCAACGGTCAAACCCTGAAATGCAAAAACGTGTGATGAATGCGATCCGGGCTATGGTTGAATCAAACAACAATCCCATTGTTTCTATTCACGATCATGGTGCAGGTGGTCATTTAAATTGCTTTTCAGAATTATTAGAAGCAACGGGTGGCACCATAGAAATTGATAAGTTACCTGTGGGCGATTCTACCCTTTCCGATAAGGAAATTATCAGTAACGAATCGCAGGAGCGGATGGGTGTGGCCATGCATGCAAAAGATGTAGACACGCTGAAGCGGGCTGCTGAGCGTGAACGTGCTCCCATGTATGTAGTGGGTACTGCCACAGGCGATCAGAAGTTTACCTTTATTGACAACAACAAACACACCAAGCCGGTCGAGTTAGAGTTAAGTCATTTGTTTGGTTCTTCGCCTAAAACGATTCTTGAAGACAAAACTTCTCACGAAAAGTTTATTGAAATTACTTACGATGAATCAAAGTTTATCTATTACCTCGAGCAGGTCTTACAACTTGAAGCAGTTGCCTGTAAAGATTGGTTGACTAATAAAGTAGATCGCTCCGTTACAGGCCGTGTCGCTACTCAGCAAACCTGTGGCCCTATTCAACTTCCGTTAAATAATGTCTCAGTAATGGCTTTGGATTTTACCAGTAGCAAAGGCATTGCCACCGGTATTGGTCATGCACCCGGTGCTGCACTCGTGGATGCCGCAGCCGGAAGTAAATTAGCCATAGCGGAGTCTTTGTTAAATATAATCTGGGCTCCGCTTACCCATGGATTGAAAGGTGTTTCGCTAAGTGCAAACTGGATGTGGCCGGCAAAAAACAAAGGCGAGAACGCACGGCTATATGCCGCGGTTGAAGCGGTGAGTGATTTTGTTTGCAAGCTTGGTATTAATATCCCAACCGGAAAGGATTCATTGTCCATGACACAGAAGTACCCAAACGGTGAGGTTGTACTTTCTCCAGGTACGGTAATTATTTCGGCTGTTGGCGAGGTGGATGATATTCGAAAAACGATTTCGCCTGCCCTGCAACCCATAATAGGTTCACAACTTATTTATATCGATTTCTCAGAAGACGCTTTCAAGTTAGGCGGAAGTAGTTTCGCACAGATTGTAAATCAATTAGGTACTGAAGCTCCAACTATTACAGACGAAACCTATTTTGTCAAAAGTTTTGAAGCCGTTCAAAAGCTTATTAAACAAAATCAAATTTTATCAGGTCATGATATTTCATCCGGTGGGTTAATTACCACATTGCTCGAAATGTGTTTTCCTGTTCCTACTGTTGGCCTATCAATAAGCACTAAAGATTTAGGCGATGATTTGATTAAAGCATTTTTTAGTGAAAATCCAGGAATTGTTATCCAGGTCTCCGATATAGAAAGTGTTAAGATATCGCTGGATAATCAAAGAATTAACTACAAGATAATCGGAGAAGTAAATGCTAGCCGTCAATTATCAATTACCAATTATCAATTGCCAATTGATAATTTAAGAGACAAGTGGTTTAGAACTTCTTACCTATTAGATCAGCTTCAACGACCAAAAGGTCATGCCGCTACCCGCAAGGAAAATATTTTCAAGCAACCTTTAGAATACAAATTCCAAACAACCTTTGACGGTAAGCTATCCACCTATGGCATCGACCCCAAGCGAAGAGCCCCAACCGGAATCAAAGCAGCTATCATCCGCGAAAAAGGTGTTAATGGCGATCGGGAAATGGCTTACGCACTTTACTTAGCCGGCTTTGATGTCAAGGATGTGCACATGACTGATCTGATGACCGGTCGAGAAGATTTAACGGAAATTAACCTTATTGTTTTTGTGGGCGGATTTTCAAACTCAGATGTGCTGGGTTCTGCCAAGGGTTGGGCCGGTGCATTTCTTTACAATCCAAAAGCTAAGGCTGCACTTGATAACTTCTATAAACGTGAGGATACGCTAAGTCTGGGTGTATGCAACGGCTGTCAGTTAATGATGGAATTGGGATTGGTCTATCAGGATATGGACATGAGCTCGCATCCTAAAATGCATCACAATGGCTCCGGTAAATTCGAATCCACATTTATTACAATCAGCATCCCAAAAAATAACTCAGTAATGCTTACTAGCTATGAGGGGTCTCAATTGGGCGTGTGGGTAGCTCATGGCGAAGGAAGATTTGATTTGAAGACTCATCAGAATTACCAAATTGCAGCCACGTATACTTATCCGGAATATCCAGGCAATCCTAATGACTCAGATTTTTCTACCGCTGCGCTGTGCTCAAAAGATGGAAGGCATTTGGCCATTATGCCACATATTGAACGGTCACTCTTTCCCTGGAACTGGGGCCATTATCCGCAGCAGAGAAAGACTGATGAAGTAAGCCCTTGGATTGAAGCGTTTGTAAATGCACGGGCTTGGGTGAGTAACATAAGAAAGTAAATCAAAGTAGAATTAACTTTATATAGATAGTTCTTAAGCAAACTGGCTTAAGCTGAGTTACGGGCCGCATTAATAATTCCAAACATGCATCGGATAATCAATTTACGATAGCGCGACTCATGCATTTTGTTTTTATCATCGAGGTTGCGCAAATTCATTAGGGCGAATTGTTGTATGGCGATAAGGGGCAATACAATTCGTTCGCGAAGTCGCACGGAGTCCCGTATAGCCGGATTGCTCTCCATCAGACCTTTCAAGCCAGACACCTTTAACAATTGTTCGTTCGAAAGTTCAAACTCATCAAACATCTTTTTCCAAAACTCGCCAAACTCTTCATCCTTACCCAGGTAGCTGGTTGCCTGATAATTTGATTTGGTTAACGACATCATACTATTACCCAACAGGGTACGAAAGAACAAGGAATCTTCGTAAAAGGATTTCATCTTTTGTAATCCGATTTTATCACTTACCAATTTAAGTGCTGAGCCTACCCCGTAAAATCCAGGTATATTCTGCTTCATCATAGCCCACGAACCAACAAAAGGAATAGCTCGCAGATCTTCAAACTTCAAACCGCCTGAAGCATTTCTCTTGGCGGGGCGCGAACCAATATTCGTATCGCCAAAGTAGGAAAGTGGTGTTACGTGCTCGAGGTAAGGCACAAACTTTGGGTGATGTTTTAAACTCAGATACGACTGGTATCCTGTCTCCGCCAAGTTATCTAAAATTTTCTTTTGCTCATCGGAAAGCTGGTCTTCATCTCTTTGAGATACCGCTCCCTCAAGTCCCGAAGAAAGTAATTGCTCGAGATTAAATTTGCAGGAAGCTACTTTTCCAAAGTTTGAACTGATTGTTTGACCTTGCACGGTTATCTGTACTTCTTCATTCTCAATAGTATCGCCCAACGATGAATAAAAATCGTGCGTATTACCACCACCCCGTGCCGGTGGGCCACCCCGACCATCGAAAAATACTGCCTTTAAGCCATGCTTTCTGGAAATGCTAGTGAGGTTCTCTTTCGCTCTGAAGATTGACCAATTGGCACGCAGATAGCCACCATCTTTAGTACCATCCGAAAATCCAAGCATGATGGTTTGATGTGCTTTTCTCTTTTCCACATGATCATGATATTCTTTGATGGAATATAACTCATGCATGATGTCTGGAGCATGGCCGAGATCATCAATGGTTTCAAATAAAGGAACAATATCGAGTTTTAATCCTTCTGGATTTCCAATAAGCAAGCGCGCCAGCGTAAACACTTCAATAACGTGCAGAGTACTTTGGCAATTACTTATAATATACCGATGGCTGCCGGTTACACCGTTACTTGTTTGAATCGCTGCAATCGCCCGAATGCTGTTCAAGGTATCTTCTACAAACGGGTCTTCAAATTTGTGTTCACCAAGGGAAAGCCTAAGCGACAATAAATAATCAATTTGCTCCTTATGTGAAAGTTTTAAGAAATCAGCGGAAGAGATAGTAAGACCTTTCCCGGAACAGGTATCGAGAATTTGAGACCAAACATAATCGTGCTTACGACTATCCTGACGCACATCCAAACTCGCAAAATAAAATCCAAAAACTTTTACTTTTAAGATAAACGTATCGAGTAAACTAAGGAACAACCCATCATGCTCATCTAACAGTTTTTGGCGAGCTGTCATGAGCTCCGCCACCATATCATCTACTTCATCATAACCGCGTTCTGCCTCGTAAGCCCATAGGTAAATTTTTTGTTCAATGGCAATAATGATTTTATCAACTCCACGAAAAGTGAGCCGCCTGCGCAAAACACGTAAATCCCGATAGTAACACTTTAGAATACTGTCTTGCAGCCGCGCAGCTACCCGAAGTGTGGCATCACTGGTCACGAAAGGATTCCCATCCCTGTCGCCTCCGGGCCAAAATCCAATCACAATTAATCGATCATTCTTCCATTCGGTTAATGGAATCTGTAGATCCAGACAAAGAGATTGAATTATTTCCGGAATTGCATGGTAAAAAACATTTTCAAGATACCAACATAAGCTGAGGGCCTCATCATACGGAGTAGGCTTGTCTTTATTAATGAAGCCCGTTTTGCCTAATTGCTGAAGCAGTAAATTAATTTGCTGAATGTCACTTTCGCGAATAGACTTTTCAAGGTCGGTTAAAATACCCAACACATGACCAGGATAAAACTGGGTGGGATGTGCCGTTAGTACCGTTCGCAAGCTGAAGGTCTCCAATCGCTTGGTCAATTCTTTTTGTTTACGGTCGAATTTTGTACGTAGAAGCAATGAAGTAATTGTTCCCTTGCCCGATGTTTCATTGATCTGCTCAAACGCAGAATCTTCAATAGAATCAAAGAGTGCAACTTGCCGCTCTACATATTGAATGAATTTGAAAAGCAGATTAAATTGTTCTTCTCTAGTCGCCTGCGGAAAAAGATCACTGAAAAATTGATTCAGAATTTCTATAGCTGATTCACCCTTTTCAAATCCTTCTTCACAATAGAGGTGCAATAGAGGCAACAGTGTACCGGTACGTGATATTTCCTGAAACGGAAGATTGAGGAATAAGCTATTATAAATGTGGTAGCGAGCGCCAACTATTTGTTCGTATTTAGAAGTCATGGCCCTGGTTGCTATTTATTTTCATGAAATTAAGGTTAAACTCGTAGATAGTTTAAACATTCTATTAAAAAACGTTCAAATTTCAATCATAAAATAATTGGGCAAATCCGGTTCTTGTTTTCCATTCTAAATTCCAGTAACTTTTCTTTATTAAACCACTTTCTATGAAGAGTTTTTACATTCCACTCTTGCTATTGATTATTTTGAGCTCCTGCCTGGGGTATAAAGAACTTCCTGTTGAGTATGATTACAGTTACCGGGGTAATTTTAAAAAGTATCGAACTTTTGAAATCATGCGACCAATTGGAGTAAACGATACCACCATGGTAAATGCGATTGTTGAAAAATCAATCATTTCCAGAATGAAATTTTTAGGATATAGGCAGACTGAAACCCGGCCGCACCTCATTATTGGCTTTAAAATGTATACGGATAGCCTGCGTTTTAATGGCTATGACCAGCCGGACATTGAAGAATGGGTTAAAAATCAAACGGAAGAGCTATCCTATGACCAACGGAAACTGGACCTTAAAACAGGAACCTTGCTAATTCAATTTTTTGATAGAAGACAAAACCGCTCGATTTGGCAAGGATACGCAACCACGTTATACGGCAGTATAAATTTTAACAACGAAAGGCACCTACGAAATGCCGTTATTTCCATTTTAGATAAGTACCGGTTTATGGCTGAAGGCTTTACCGAGGGGAATACCGCCAGCATTCAGGAAAAAGAACTAGAATAAGCCTTCTAAAAAGTGAATAATTCTTGCGAAAACTAGGAAAATCCCGTTTTCACTTTTAAAAATTAATTCTACCTTTGCAATCCCAAATTTGGGCTTAACACTGTCCTATGGTGTAATGGTAACACTGCAGATTTTGATTCTGCCTTTCTAGGTTCGAATCCTAGTAGGACAACATTTAAAATCCTGGGTTAAAAACCAGGATTTAATTTTTGAAGTAACACACCATGGCTGTAAAAATATTTTCGGGCCGAGCAACCGCCTATCTGGCGGAAAAAATTGCCAATGCATATGGTGAGACCTTGGGCACTGTTAATTATCAGCAGTTTAGCGATGGCGAAATGTCACCCTTTATTGGTGAGTCCGTGCGAGGGCATGACGTGTTTATCGTACAATCCACGTTTGCTCCTGCCGATAATTTCATGGGGCTCTTATTAATGATTGATGCGGCTAAGCGCGCCTGTGCATTAAACGTAAACGTAATCATCCCTTATTTTGGGTATGCCCGCCAGGATAGAAAAGACAAGCCCCGGGTAGCCATAGCCGCAAAGCTTATTGCCAATTTATTGTCGGCAGCGGGGGCTAACCGGATTATGACCTGCGATTTGCACGCGGATCAGATTCAAGGTTTTTTTGACATCCCTGTCGATCACCTTGACGGCAATTATATTTTCGTTCCATACCTGAAATCACTTAATCTAGAGAATATAATTTTTGCTTCTCCCGATGTGGGTGGTATTAAGCGGGCCAGGAGTTTCGCCAAGTTCTTTGGGGCCGATCTTGCCGTTTGCGACAAATATCGTAAAGAGGCCAACAAGATTGAATCGATGCGCCTGATTGGTGAGGTGGAAGGAAAAGATGTGGTGTTGGTGGATGACTTAGTAGACACTGCTGGAACTATTTGCAAAGCGGCTTCTTTATTAAAAGAAAAAGGCGCCAATACCGTTCGGGCTATCTGTACCCATGCCGTTCTTTCGGGAAACGCTTACGAGAACATTCAGAATTCTGTATTGGAAGAACTGGTGGTCTCCGATACGATTCCCCTTAAGCAGCAGATTCCTAAAATTAAAGTATTGTCGGTATCCGATCTGTTTGCTAAAGCCATACGTAAGATACATGACCATGAGTCTATCAGTTCTTTATTTATTCGTTTGTAATTTCTTAAGTACAATTTAAACCATAAACAATTATGAAAACTATCGAGATTATAGGGTATCGAAGAGCAAATCTCGGCAAGAATGCTTCTCAAAAAATCCGTGAAGAAGGCCAGGTGCCTTGCGTACTTTACGGAGGTGATGAGCAAGTTCATTTCTATTCGCCCGTTATTTTGTTCCGCGATTTGATTTACACCAACGAAGCGCGTTTTGTGCACCTGAACATTGAAGGTGAAGAGTGTCAGGCAATCATGCAAGAGGTTCAGTTTCATCCAGTAAGTGAACTGATTCTGCATGTAGACTTCCTGAGAATCAGTGAAAACAAAAAAATAAAGATGGATATTCCAGTTCGCTTGGTTGGACAAGCCCCCGGTGTATCAAAAGGTGGTGCCTTAGTTCGTAAGCGAGCTTCCTTAAAGGTTTTTGCTTTTCCCAAGCACATGCCCGATCACATCGATGTGGATTGTTCTGAATTGGATTTTCACCACTCGGTAAAAGTGGAAGACCTTAAAGTTGAAAACTTAGAGTTTGTCGATCCTAAGAAGGCTTCAATAGCTGTTGTTGAAGTACCTCGTTCGGCTAAATTAGCAGAAGAAGCTACGGCTGAAACTCCTGCAGCGGGTGCTGCGGCTCCTGCGGCCGGTGCGGCTGCCCCGGCAGCAGATGCTAAAAAAGCAGAAGCTCCTAAAAAGGACGAAAAGAAAAAGTAATCATTTCCCCAATACAAAAATCCCATTCGGCAACTCGCAGGATGGGATTTTTTGTTTATTTAAACTTGCAAGAATAAAGGCATGAAGTATCTAATCGCAGGACTCGGAAATATTGGACCTGAATACGAGTTGACCCGGCATAATATCGGGTTCCTGGTATTGGATCGTATTGCCGATAATCATAAAATAAATTTTACCTCAAGTCGGTTGGCGGATAAGGCTGAATTGAAATTTAAGGGAAGGCAACTTCACCTAATCAAACCCAACACATACATGAACCTTAGTGGCAAGGCCATTGCCTATTGGCTGCAGGAGCTTAAAATCCCAAAAGAAAACCTACTCGTTGTAGTAGATGATTTGGCATTACCCTTTGGCACCTTGCGCATGCGAACCAAAGGAAGCGCAGCCGGGCACAACGGACTCAAGAATATTGAATTGTTATTGAATGGTCAGGACTATTCGCGCCTGCGCTTTGGTATTGGCGATAGTTTTTCGAAAGGGCAACAAGTTGACTTTGTACTCAGTAATTTTTCAAAATCAGAAATAGCCGACCTTCCTACCTATATGGATAAAGCTGGGGAAATGATTTATTCCTTCTGCACCATTGGTGCTGAGCGAACTATGAATTTCTTTAATAAGTAATTACTTAATCGGAGTAATAATAATGTTCCGGTATTCAATCGGACCATGATCACCTTGCATCATAAGTGGCCCCGGCTCACCTTCTTTGCTATCAATCGCTCCGCCTGTTATACCCGGTATCACCTGATTACAGATCACCATTTTGTTATTGGCGACTACGGTAACCATTCTCCCTATTAACGTAATATCGTACGACTGCCAAACGCCTGGATCTTTTGCTACCATTTCGTTAGGGATTAGAAATCCATAGATGGCACCTAAATGCACAGCATCCGGATTCATTCCTTTGGCATCGTCAATTTGAACTTCGTATCTGCCTCGCAAATAAACCCCACTGTTACTGCCTTTATTATACCTAAACTCAATGTGCAATTTAAAGTCTGTAAATTTCAAATCACTCACCAGGTTAGAGCCAGACTTCTCACTTTTTAAAATGCCTCCTTCCACTTTCCATTGATTGTCGCCCATTGCTTTCCAACCCGTCATATCAACTCCGTTAAACAAGGTAATCGGTTCACCAAAAACCGGCTCGCCTTCACGTTTCAACGCAGGTGCCTTCACTGCTGTCCAGTTATATTTCTTACCATCCACAAAAACCATGGTGCCGGTTAAGCCACTTGCCGTAACTGTTCCCTCAAATTCAAGATCGCGGTTTTCTTGTTCCCACTGTGGTGGGATGGTAAAAGTGAATTTCCCATCCTTGAAATTTACTTTTGAAATCGGTCTGGCGCTTCCATTTAAAAATACAAATCGACCCACCAAGGTGCGAATCCCAGAGTGTTGAACTTCCAACCACGAAGGATGCTCCTTGCCATTCATAGTTAAGGTTATGTCCCAACGTCCTTCCAGTGAGGAGGCTTCTTGAGCAAAGCAAGGATTAGTGTTTAAAACTAATAAAGTCGATAAAATCAACAAGCTATAAAATGCGTTTTTCATAATGATTGGTGTCAATAAAATCAAAAGTGCAATTATTTAATATTATTTCCCAACGGTGTTATACCATCGGGGTGGCACAGGGGATAACTTACTAATCAAGTCTGAGCGTTGCATTCCATTTATCAGATAACAAGCAAGTCAGACCACCTGTAACAACAAGGACCAGGCTATTCACGCTTGCGTGTAGGCATTGGGGGCTCATTTTCGAAAAGTCAGTAAGTAAATTTTGTACTTAGCAATTTCAAGCAAAATGAATTTGAGGAACTTCCAGCAGTAATGGATAAAACTGAGAAATGATAAAACCTTTTTTGCATGCAGGGCCTTAGAAAAACAAAGAGTGAGAGCCGTTGATTTTACTCAAACGGCTCATCAACTCACACCAACCAAAATCAGATAAAAATTATCTGAGTGCCTTCCCCTTCTGCCAACGCGTACATATCGCCCACGGTAATGATATCCTTCACCTCGTCTACAAAATCCTCCATCTTTAAATGAAACATGTCAGCAGCTAATTTACAGGCATAGATTTCGCCACCCCCCGCTTCAATCATCTGTAAGAATTCCGTCACATGAGGAATGTCGAGCTTATCCATTTCCTTTTTCATCATATAGGAAGCAAAAGCCTCAAACCCTGGCAACCCCGCCATCACCGTTGGCATACCCGGCATAAAAGCAGGATTACCAACCGTTGCTGTATGAAGATGATCCGCATTTTTCTTTGTGATTGCTTCCAAACCAAAAAATGTAAAGAACATTTTTGCTTGAATGCCTTCCATCAGCGCGCCATTGGCCATCACTAAGGCTGCATATACGTCCTCTAATTTTCCTTTAGAGCAAATAATTAATACCTTCTTTACTTTGCCCTTATTCTTATCAACCGGAACCTCAGTTACTGTAGTTGTCGGTCTTTCTAATATTTCTTGCATAACGTTTATTTTAAAATGATTAGCGTTTAAATACAACTGGCTGGTTTTGGAATGCCTGCTATTTTACTGGAGATTTTTAGAGGACCTCCGGGAAACAGTGCATAAAACTGTTTGATATCTACTAATCCGGAATTTCCAACCTTGCGTATACTTAAAGTAGTTCCTTCTGCCTGCTTGGTTCGAAGCCAATTCAAAATGTCAAAATGCTTTTCCGTTAACGTGATACCCTCTTGGCTTGCAAATTTATAGGCGAGTTCTGGAGTCCATTGATTCATGTCTTTTAAATACCCTTCGGCATTTACTGCTATTTGTGTTCCGTTGTAGGTTAGCGTTTCCATATTCTTAGTTGGTTGATTTCAATATTAATTAGCTTCGACAAGTTTTCCGGCCATTGACATGTTCGTACTAACAGGAAGTTTTTTTCCGGTTAAAAGTATATGCCAGTACACCCATTTAAATGCTAGTTTACCATAGTGATTGGCACGAGTTACCTTAAGTAAATCCATGGGCCCTACTTTAGCAAATGGAAATTTTCCAGGCAGTGGCTCCGTTTCGTAGTTAAAGTCAATGAGTGTCGCCTTGCCGTAACCGGTTTCAATAAAACAGTTAGAGTGCCCATCGAAACTCGCAGCCAACGGTTCTTTGATAATATAACTTAGAATATTCTCTGTTAACACATCGGCTTCAAAGTGAGCTACAGAACCTGCCTTGGACGTGGGTAAATTGGTGGCATCACCGATCACAAACATGTTTTCATATTTTTTGGATTGGAGTGTGTGTTTATCTGTAGGAATAAAGTTCAGTCCATCGTCATCACCCAGATTACTGGCTTCAACCATATCATCACCTTTATTTACTGGTACTGACACCAGTAAATCAAAGGGTACTTCTCTATTGTCATAAGAGATTAAGACTTTACGATTGTTGTCTACCTGCTGCAAATAAAAATCCGGGACTATATTAATCTTCTTTTCATCCAATAATTTACCAAGCATGGCTGTGGCCTTGGGCTTGGTAAACGCTCCGGACGATGGCGTTACGTAGAATATCTCCACGTTATCACGGATCCCTTTTTCAGAGAAATAAGCATCGGCCAGGAAAGCAAATTCTAAAGGGGCTACCGGGCACTTGATAAGTGTTTCGGCCAGGTTGATCACCAGTTTGCCTCCCTCCCATATATCTAGTTTTTTTGCTAAACGCGTTGCCCCTTCGTAGGTATAAAAATCAAAAATATCTTTATACCAAAGCTTCCCTTTGAGTCCTTCTGTTTCTTCAGGAACAGGCACGGTGCCGGTTGCAACAACTAGAATATCATAATCCAGAATTTCTCCGTTGCTTAGAAGAACCCGATTATTTTCACCTTCAATCTTTTCAATATTCTGAATGACAAAATTCACGCCCTTTGGAAGAAATTCACGCTTCGAACGCACTACATCTTCAGGTCTATAAATACCAAAGGGTATAAATAAAAAACCAGGTTGGTAAAAATGATTCTCGTCCTTATCAACAATTGTAATCTCCCAAAGACTTTTGTTTAAGTTTCTGGAAAGCTTATTGGCCATCATGGTACCCGCTGTACCGGCCCCTAAAATCAGTAGCTTTTTCATAACTCTTATTGGTTGATGATATGAAAGTAGGTTCCACACAGCTACTTTGTAATGATGGTGATCATCACCCATTATGACCTTTATCACATGCTGCTAATGGCCATGTAACCAGAGTTACATATCAGCTTTGAAATGGGCTGTTTGCGTGCTTTTACTTGCCGGGAAGGAATCTACTAACTAATGGTAGACCCAGGCGACACTTCTTTGTCCGGTGCGAAAAGTTTAAGACTGCCATCTTTGTCTTGAGCCGTTAGGATCATACCTTGAGACTCTACACCCATGATTTTACGAGGCGCCAGGTTAACCAAAATAGTTACCTGTTTCCCAATTATATCTTCGGGTGAGAAGTATTCAGCTATACCACTCATGACTGTACGAATGTCTATACCCGTATCCACTTGCAGCTTTAGCAGTTTTTTCGATTTCTCAACACGCTCAGCTTTTTGAATCTTACCTATGCGGATATCTATTTTAGAAAAATCATCAAATGAGATTTCTGGTTTTGCTGGCGTAGTAGGTTGACTTTCCAATTCCATAGCACGTTTTGAGTCTAAGAGTTTCTTTATTTGTTTTTCAATAACTACATCTTCAATTTTTTCAAACAACAAAGGTGCTTCCTTGAGCAGAGCACCAGCCTTCAGTACATTGGCATCGCCCGCCTGTTGCCAGGTTAGCGCATCAACACCTAACAAACTCTTCAGTTTACCTGAAGTAAAAGGCAGAAATGGTTCACCCACAACAGATAGTGAAGCCGCTATCTGCAATGAAATATTTAAAATAGTGCCTACCCGATCTAAATCAGTCTTCGCCAATTTCCAAGGCTCTGTTTCAGCTAGATATTTATTTCCTATCCGCGCCAAATCAATAAAATTAGCCGTTGCTTCTCTGAACCGAAATACCTCGATCGAAGCCGCAATCTTGTTCGGCATTTCCTTCAGGTCAGCCAACACTTTTTTATCAAGCTCGGTGATTTCCTTTTGAGGAGGAACTTTACCTTCAAAATATTTTTGTGTCAGCACAACAGCCCGGTTCACAAAGTTGCCAAAGATGGCTACCAACTCATTGTTGTTCTTAGCCTGAAAATCTTTCCAGGTAAACTCACTATCTTTAGCTTCGGGCAAATTCGTTAGCAGCGCATACCGAAGCACATCCGGTTTGTCAGGAAAATCTTCCAGATACTCGTGCATTTCAATTGACCAACCACGACTGGTGGACATCTTATCCCCCTCCAGATTCATAAACTCATTAGCCGGAACGTTGTCGGGCACAATGTATTCACCGGTAGCATGCAGCATTACCGGAAAAATAATACAGTGAAATACAATATTGTCTTTCCCAATAAAATGGATTAGCCGGGTATCCTCTGCTTGCCAATATTTTTTCCAATCGTCTTTATTCGATTTACTTAAATCCCTACGGGGTGTTGCATATTTTAGTTTGCCTGAATGTACTTCATCAAACAAGGCCCGCGTGGCCGAGATGTAGCCAATGGGTGCATCAAACCATACGTAAAGAACTTTCCCTTCTGCTTCAGGCAACGGAACCTTTATTCCCCATTCCAAATCGCGGGTCATCGCCCTGGGTTGTAGCCCTGCTTCAATCCACGATTTGCACTGACCATAAACATTGGGCTTCCAATCTTCCTTATGATTTTTCAGAATCCAATCGCGTAGCCAGGGCTCATAATTCTCGAGAGGTAAATACCAATGCTTGGTAAGCCTTAAGACAGGTGGTTTTCCACTTAGTGTTGATCTGGGATTAATTAACTCACGTGGGCTTAGCGTAGAACCACATTTTTCACATTGATCGCCATAGGCATTGGGATAGGCACACTTTGGGCAGGTTCCTACAATATATCGATCTGCCAAAAAAGCTTTAGCCTCCTCATCATAATATTGTTCAGAGGTTTCTTCAGTGAGTAGTCCCTTGTTGAAGAGTGTTAGAAAAATTTCCTGCGAAGTTTGATGGTGTATGGGTTCGGTGGTTCGATGATAAATATCAAAGGACATCCCGAGTTTCGCAAAGCAATCGCGAATCAACGCATCATATTTATCAACGATAGCTTGTGAGGTGGTCTTTTCTTTCAGAGCTTGATTAGGAATGGCTGTACCGTGTTCATCACTTCCACAAACAAAAATCACGTCCTTTCCACTTAGCCGTAGGTATCGAACATATACATCGGAAGGAATATAAGCCCCTGCCAGGTGGCCAATGTGCTTTGGTCCATTGGCGTAGGGTAAAGCAGCGGTAACGGTATAACGATTAAAATTCTTTTCCTGCATTTGCAATCCTTTCATAAACAGATAGCAAAGATGCTAAATGAGCCGGAAATCAGGAGGCTATTGAACCCTTTTGTTTTTCAGAATTAGCTTCATCACTACTTGGTTCTTGTGCTTTCTGCTTTGCCAACTGTGCTTCGCGCTCACGTTTTGCTTTATCTTTCTTTTTAAGTTCCTCCAACTCGCGCCTCTTTTCGAGAATTGGTGTAAGATCAGCCGGAAGGAAAACAAGGAACGTTGACCCCTTATCGGAGGTATCTCGCAGCACAATCTCACCACCCAGGCGTTGGGTCGATATTTTTGATAAATAAAGTCCGATACCACCCGTTTCTGAGCGTTCAGAGGCTCGAACAAATAAATGAAAGATATGATCTTTATCTCCCGTGTTTACCCCAATACCGTTGTCATCAACTTGAATAGAAATTTGCTTAGGGCCCGACTTTCGAATCATGATTTTGACAAAGGGAGAAATCCGGTCAGATGTATTATAGAATTTTATAGCGTTATCAATAAGGTTCTCCAATATAACCCCAACCAACTCACGGTCAGATATTATTTTTACGGATGGATTAACATCATACTCAATCGAAAAATTGGGTGGAAGCGCCTGATTACGTTCCTTCTCAATGATATTATCGATAAGTACTTTGAAATCAATTTCTGTAGGAACAAGCTCTGCATGATTGATCTGGTTTACGAATAACAATCGCGTGAGGATAGAATTTAGTTTGCCCGCTGTAACATCAAGCCTATTCATGTAGTCCAGTGCTAACTCATCTTTCACATCGAGCATGGCTACGTTACAAACTCCCTTTAACGTAACTAAGGGCCCACGGATATCATGAGAAGTGCGATAAATGAAATTATCCAATTCCTCATTAACTTGTGTGAGTGACTCATTAGCAAGAAGTAAATCACGTGTTTTCTCTTGCACCCGGTTATCTAACTCTTCATTCGTTTTCGTAAGCGCTTTATTTTGTTCTTCAATAACCCGATTGGCCTCACTAAGGGCAGCATTGTGGCGATGTTGTTTTCTATTTGCCCAAATAAGAACCGTGGCAAGTAAAATAATAAGAGTGGCAACTAACACAATGAATAAATATTGAAGACGCTGCCGTTGCAATTGTTCATCTTTTAACCTTAAGTTTTCATTACTAAGTCTAATCGTTTTGATATTTTCTCTCTGCTCATAGTTTGTTTGGACTCGCGCCAAATTTTTGATCAGGTCTTCTCCATAAATACTATCTTTTAACTTAATGTATCTGCCTTGAAATCTCGAAGCAGCTTCATAATTTGAAATAAGCGTATATGTTGTAGATAGCTCTTTATAAATATTTATTAGAAGTTCATTGAAATGTGATTGCTGGGCAACCTCATTTGCTTGATTAAAATATCTGATGCTGCCCTCATAGTTTTTCAACCCACTTTCCATCTTTCCAAAGGCCAATAAATTTTCGATTATATAATACTCATCATTCTGCTTTCTAGCGATCTCAAGTGATTTATCCAGATAACTCTTCGAGATTTCGTATTCTGATATCATTTGATAAGCAATCCCGAAACCAAAATTAAGTTCTTTCAAAAATTGCTGAGAACAATTCTCATTGCAACTTTTGATAGCCTTCTCAAAAGACTCTATTGCCTTCCTCGG
>JAGPBO010000193.1 GCA_018063305.1 Cyclobacteriaceae bacterium | reverse complement strand
GTGGCCATGCTTGCATATTCAGTTTCTTGAATCTACTTTTGTGTCCCTTTTTAAAGGGGTAATTGTAATAATAATAGGTTTTTAAAGCTAAAAAAGTGGATCATAACAGCTATAAAACGATCAATGCTAACAAAGCAACTGTAGAAAAGGGTTGGTTTTTGGTAGATGCAAAAGATCAGGTGTTGGGCCGTGTTGCCAGCCAGATTGCGAGAGTTTTGCGTGGCAAGCATAAGCCAAGCTATACTCCTAATGTGGATACAGGCGATCATGTGGTCGTGATTAATGCCGATAAAATTAAAATGACTGGTAAAAAGTGGACTGATCGTGTCTATTTCAGCTATTCAGGCTATCCAGGTGGACAGCGGGTTCTTACTCCAAAAATGATTGGAACTGGAAAGCACCCACACAGACTAATTGAGCACTCTGTACGAGGTATGTTGCCAAAAAACAGCATGGGTCGTGAGGTGTTTAGAAGTCTGCATGTATATGCAGGAACCGAGCACCCTCACACAGCACAACAACCAAAAGAGTTAAAATTCTAATATGGAGATTATTAATACCATCGGTAGGAGAAAGACCTCAATCGCCCGGGTTTATGTAAAGCCAGGCAAAGGTCAGATTATCGTAAATGACCGGGAACTGAATGAATATTTTCCGTCAGAGATTCTTCAAACCACTGTGAAGCAGGCTATCACCCTTGTAAAGATGGATGGCCAATACGATGTAACGGTTAATGTTGAAGGGGGTGGCAATAAAGGTCAGGCCGAAGCAATTCGCTTAGGTATTGCCCGTGCGTTAGTTACAATTAATGATGAAAATCGTTCTCCATTAAGAAAAGAAGGATTATTAACCCGCGATTCGCGCATGGTGGAAAGAAAGAAGCCAGGACGCGCAAAGGCGAGAAAGAAATTCCAGTTCAGCAAGCGTTAATCGAAATAGCATGGCAGAGAAAATAACAACAGAAAGTTTAATGGATGCAGGTGTACACTTTGGACACCTTACCCGGAAATGGAACCCAAAGATGGCGGAGTACATCTTTATGGAAAACAACGGAATCCACATCATTGATTTGAACAAGACAATGAAGTGCCTGGATGAAGCTACCTACGCACTTAAAAATATTGTTCGTTCGGGACGTAAGATTATGTTTGTTGCTACCAAGAAGCAGGCAAAAGACATCATCAACGCAGAAGCTACCCGCTTAAACATGCCCTTCGTAACAGAGCGTTGGTTAGGTGGTATGCTTACCAACTTTGCTACTATCCGCAAGTCGTTGAAAAAGCTTACGCAGATAGACAAGTTGATGAAAGATGAGTCGTTCAATAACCTGGCTAAGCGCGAGCGTTTGATGATCACCCGTGAAAAAGCAAAGCTTGAAAAGTTATTGGGTGGTATTACCGATCTTAATCGCTTGCCGGCTGCATTATTTGTAATCGATGTAAAGCGCGAACACATTGCAGTTTCTGAAGCATTGAAATTAAATATTCCGGTATTTGCAATGGTAGATACCAACTCTGATCCTTCTAATATCGACTTCCCTATTCCGGCTAATGACGATGCGTTTAAATCCATCTCATTAATTACGGCACATGTGGGCAAGGCTATTGAAGAGGCCTTGATGGAACGCAAAAAAGATAAAGAGGAGGCCGGACATAAGAAGGATGAGGAGGAAAAAAGAAAAGTTGACGAGGCAGTAGAGGAGACAAAATAACTCTTCAATTAGCCGATGTGCTAATGTGATAATACAATTAAACATCGGTTAACAGCCGGTGTTTAATTTTTTAAAATAGATCGTAATCAAAAATTGTAATTCGTAAATCATAAATAAACTATGTCAGTAATAACCGCACAAGATGTAAATAAGCTGCGCACCATGACGGGTGCCGGTATGATGGATTGTAAAAAAGCACTTACCGAAGCAGAAGGCGATTTTGAAAAAGCCATTGAGATTTTAAGAAAGAAGGGTCAGAAAGTTTCTGCCAGTCGTTCGGATAGAGATACAAAAGAAGGCTCTGTGTTTGTAAGAACATCAGCAGACAATAAGGAGGCTGTAATGATTGCCTTAAATTGTGAGACGGACTTCGTTGCTAAAAACGATGAGTTTCAAAAGTTAGGTGAGTTGATTGCTGACACTGCGTTCACAAAAAAGCCTGCTTCAACCGAAGCGCTTTTAGCTGAAAAAGTAGAATCATTGACCATTGCTGAACGCATTACTGAATTGGTTGGTAAAATTGGTGAGAAGTTGGAGATCAGTTCATTCATTCATATGGCGGGTGAAGCTGTAGTTCCTTACATCCATGCTGGAAGTAAGTTGGGAGTGTTGGTTTCTTTGAAAGGTGTGAATGGAAAAGATGTAACGGAAGCGGGCAAGGATGTAGGCATGCAGATTGCGGCAATGAGCCCGGTGGCTGTAAACGAAAACGATGTTGATAAAACCATCATTGAAAAGGAATTGGAGATTGCAAAAGCTCAAATCATAGCCGAAGGCAAACCCGCCAATATGGTTGAGAAGATTGCTCAGGGAAAATTGAACAAGTTTTTCAAGGACAACACCTTGTTACCACAAACCTTTGTGAAGGATAACTCAAAAACAGTTGCTCAATATTTGGATAGCATAACCAAAGGATTGACCGTAGCTGAATTTAAGCGCGTAGCAATTGGGTAAGAACTTTTTGAATAAGCGATAAAATAAAAAGGGAGCTAATAGCTCCCTTTTTTTATTTAAGCTTCTTGGAACAATAAAGCTTTAGTAGCAAAAATGGTGTGGATGATTATCATTATCAGTAAAGAAATCATCCAAAAGAGCATTGATTTGTTTGTTATTATACCCTCGATTAGAGAACCCGAATTACTCTCCATATAATCAAAAAGTTTCAATAGTCCGAATAAGATCGTGAAACTCACAAATGCTATTTCAAGCAGGCCCACATATTTCAAAACCTGAATACGCTTCCTCCTGACACAAAAAAAGGAAAGTGCCAGAATTGCAATGTTTAGGACAAGAAATAGAAGGATCACAATATCAGGCTTGGTTGGGGTTAGTTTTCTTTATTCCTAACTTAAAGATGATGTAAGCAAACAAAGAAATAGTACAAATCAACAATCCATAAATAATAGTTATTAATGCTACTTTCAATCCTCCCATAATCACCGGCATGGGTATCTCCTCCGGAGCCCCCTCAATCGCATCAAATGCAGTCAACAATCCATACATGGTGAATAGTGTGCCCCAAACGGCAGCAAAGGCACCTATATGTTTTACCGCTTCAATCAAATTGTTGGTTACTTCTTTCTTTGAAATGGAAAGGAAAGCTAAGTAAGCGATGAGTATCGTATTAGCTATAAGCATTATTAAAAGTGGAAATGTAAAATAAGGTCCACCCTCATAATGTAGTTCAATGAATTTACTGGCTAGCATAGTTGTAAAGTTTAGGTTAAAAATTTGTTTCGACAAGAATAATACAATAGGTCTTGCTATTTTATTTTCATTGATCAGATCCGGTCATGACGGTGGATTTAACGCCAGAGTTCTGCTATATGGCGGAAGCCATCTTTTTTATGTCGAAAAGCATACATTCAATGATCTTCATGGTATTGCATAGTTTGAATTGACTGTTTTTCCTTAAATATGCATTCGCATGAAGCAGATTGAATTGTTACTAGACCGAATCTTCGCCCATCATCGATGGGTAATGCATGTTTTGTACTGGCTTGTCATTCTATTACTCTATGTTATTTTTTTTGGAAGAAAGGAAAGTAATTATTTACAAACACTTTTCTTTGTTGGCTTGTTGATGCCGATAACTTTGGGTACCACTTATTTCTTGAATTACTATCTCGTGCCCCGTTATTTGATGAGGGATCGTTTTGGAATATTTCTTTTATATCTTATTTACACACTGATTGCATCCCTATTTCTTGAGATGATGATTTCGATGATCACATTTATTGTGATTGCCGAAGTACGGATAAAGAATATGAGTCCTGCCTCCTTTGATTTTTTCTTTTTATTAACCTCTCTTTTGATGGTGGTGTTTTTAGGGGTAGCCATCAAGATGATTCTTCATTGGCGGAAATCAAAGGAGGACTATCAAAAATTAATGCGTGATAAAGTTGAAACGGAATTGAAATTCTTGAAGGCGCAACTCAATCCCCACTTTTTATTTAATACCTTAAATAATCTTTACTATCTCTCAACAGAGAAATCGGATAAAGCACCGCAAGCAATTCTGGCACTTAGCGAAATTCTAGACTATGTATTGCACGCGGGTAAATCAGTTTTGGTACCGTTAAGAGAAGAGTTAAAACAAGTAGATAATTACATTGCACTGGAGCTTTTGCGATACGAGGATCGCGTTTCCATTGAAACAAATTATTCCGGTGATTTGGATCGGCATAAAATTGGGCCGATGATTTTAATAACGCTTATTGAAAATGCTTTTAAACATGGCGTAATGCCGGTTGCTGGTAAGGCTTGGATAAATTTTCGGGTTGAATGCAAAGAGTATTCTGTAGTAATTTCTATGAGCAATAGTACTCAAGTAAAAGTTTCTGGTTCGGGAATAGGGTTAGCCAACTTAAAAAGCCAACTTAACTATTTATACAACGATAATTTTGTTTTGACCGTAAATCGTGAGAGCGCTGAGTTTTTGGTTAAGATGGAATTACCACGCTTATGAAAACTAAATTTATAATAGTTGATGATGAACCCTTGGCACGCAAACTGATAGCGGCTCATGCTTCTAAAATTGAGAAGTTAGAATTAGTTGGTGAATGTGGCAATGCTATTGAAGCTGCAAACTTACTACGAACCAAGTCCGTTGATTTAATTTTTCTTGACATTCAGATGCCGGAAATGGATGGATTTCAATTTGTACGCACGATTAAAAATCCACCTGCAATTATTCTTACCACGGCCTTTCGCAATTATGCCCCGGAAGCATTCGATCATGAAGTAATTGATTATTTATTAAAACCAGTTTCATTTGAACGATTTCTTAAATCTGTAAACAAGTTCTTTGACAGCCACGTAGGCGATAGCGTTGTAACAGGCAATCACCAGGAGCAGAGGTTTGTTCATATTAAGGCCGACAGGAAGATTCATAAAATAAATGAGGATGAAATTCTTTACGTTGAAAGCCTGGACAACTACGTGAAGGTTCATTTAAAAGACCAAATTCTTATTACGCGTGAGAACATTAGCACATTTGAAGAAAAGCTTCCAAACCCTCCTTTCGTGAGGATTCATCGTTCATACATTGTTAATATAAAGTGGGTTAATACTATCTCTGGTGAAGGCATTGAGATCAATAAGAAGGAGCTGCCGTTTGGTCGTGCGTTTAAAAAATCGGCCCTCAATCAGCTTTCCATCAAACAACTGAAATAAATCTGAGCTACTTGAAACATAATTCGATGATTTCCGTGATATTAGAATTCCAATTCGTACGAACTATGATCTTGTTATTTTAATTCAACTGTACAGACGTTCTCGATTTTAAATCGGAATGCAGTTGAATGTTGGTCACTCACCAAATGTCTCCCCAAGAACCATCGGGATAGGATAGTTTCAATTCATTAATTTTATTTACCAATAACATGAAAGCAGTTTTTACTAAAATCGCTTCCCTATTACGTTTATTCAAAGAGGCCATTCGGGGCTCTGAGCAGGATTTCACGCAAGTCAGTATCAATAGAGCTATCTTTTTATTAGCAATTCCTATGATCGTAGAAATGGGTATGGAATCCATTTTTGCCGTGGTTGATATATTTTTTGTAAGCAAACTTAACGACAGCAATGCGGTAGCAACCGTGGGATATACCGAATCGGTGCTTAGTATCTTGTATTCCCTCGCCATGGGACTGGGTATGGGTGCCACGGCCATTGTAGCCCGTAGAGTTGGTGAGCATGATAAACAAGGGGCAAGTACTGCAGCCGTGCAGGCTATTTATCTTGGCTTGGGTGTGTCTTTAATTATAAGTCTGGTCGGCATCTTCTATTATAGAGATATACTTCGGTTGATGGGTGCATCGCAAGATGTGATTACGCACAGTTCTTCATATGCACTCTGGATGTTTGCCGGTAATTACACAGTTACCTTACTTTTTTTAATCAATGCCATTTTCAGAGGTGCGGGTAACGCAGCCATTGCCATGAAGGCATTGATGTTAGCTAACTTATTGAATATGGTTCTTGATCCGATATTCATTTTCGGTTGGGGCCCCATACCCGCTTTTGGTGTGGAGGGTGCAGCCATTGCAACGAATATAGGAAGAGGTATCGGTGTATTATTCCAATTGTATTTTTTGTTGAAAGGTCACAGCATTATTAAGATTGGTTGGAATAATCTGGGGATAAAATCAGATATTATTTTCAACGTGATAAAAGTTTCAGGGGGTAGCATTCTGCAATTTATTATTGGGTCGGCCAGTTGGATATTTCTGATGAAGCTGATGTCTACATTTGGCGAAAATGCAGTAGCGGGATACACCATTGCCATACGGGTATTCATTTTCACACTCTTGCCATCATGGGGATTGGCCAATGCAGGTGCAACTCTGGTGGGACAAAATCTTGGCGCACGGCAACCGGAGCGAGCCGAAACATCTGTATGGAGAGCTGCTTACATCAATGCATTCTTTATGGTCTTTGTGACGATTTTATTTCTGACGATTGCCCCACAGATTTTAGGATTATTTACGCAGCAACCCGAAGTGTTGAAATATGGCGTTCAGGCACTTCGCTATGTGAGCCTGGGCTATATTTTCTATGGCTACGGAATGGTGGTTGTGCAAGGGTTGAATGGTGCCGGGGATACCTACACACCTACCATCCTTAATATATTTGGCTTTTGGATATTTCAAATACCGTTTGCCTATCTGGTGGTCAATCTCCTTGACTGGGGACCCAAAGGAGTTTTTATTGCCATTGTATTGGCAGAAACTTTTATGGCTGTTGCCGGAATCCTAATTTTTAAAA
>JAGPBO010000192.1 GCA_018063305.1 Cyclobacteriaceae bacterium | reverse complement strand
TTAAGACAGGATCAGTAGGTGCTGTTGCTGTTGCCGAAAGTGACCCAAATGTGGTTTACGTGGGTATGGGCGAGCACGCGGTGCGTGGCGTTATGACGCATCATGGTGATGGCGTTTATAAATCGACCGATGCCGGTAAAACCTGGAAAAAAATTGGGCTTGATTTAACACAACATATTGCCCGCATTGCTATTCACCCAAAAGATCCCAATATAGTTTTTGTTGCCGCTCAGGGTGCGCTTTATGAACACTCCACCGATCGGGGCGTATTTAAATCTACCGATGGGGGCACCACCTGGAATAAAGTACTTTATGTAGATGATAAAACTGGCTGCGTAGAATTATCGATGGATATGAACAATCCGCGCATTCTTTATGCTGCCATGACAGAATATGGCCGCTTGCCTTGGAAAGTTACTAGTGGAGGTCCAACCAGTGGCATGTATAAATCTACGGATGGGGGTGAAACCTGGAAGAAAATCCAGAAAGGATTACCTACGGAATTGGGTAAAATGGCGGTAGCCGTTTGCCGCTCAAATTCGGAACGCGTTTATGCATTAATTGAAAGCGATTCGGACAAAGAAAAGGGTGGATTATTTGTAAGCAATAATGCGGGGGAAAGCTGGTCGCGGGTTACAAACGATCATCGGTTGTTGCAACGGGCCTGGTACTACATTGAACTTTTCACGGATCCCAAAAATGATAATACCATTTATGTGTTGAGTGCGCCTGCGTTGCGCTCAGAAGACGGTGGAAAAACCTGGGAGGATCTTTCCGGTACCCATGGTGATTTTCACGACTTGTGGATTAATCCGAATGATCCAAGAAACATGGTGATCTCTAATGATGGCGGTGCTGGTATTTCTGTAAACTATGGTAAAACGTGGTCTACGCAGGATAATATGCCAACTGCACAGTTTTATAGAATTAATGTAGACAATACGTTCCCTTATCAGATTTATGCAGGCCAGCAAGACAACTCTTCGGTAGTTATCAAAAGCCGTGAGTTAGGGGGTGGTGGAATCACTACGGCCAGTTGGACATCATCGGCTGGTGGAGAAAGTGCTTTCCTTGCTTTCAATCCGGATGACCCACGTTATGTGATGGGTGGAAGTTATCAGGGAACCATAGAAGTGATTGACACCAAAGCCCATGCGGGAACGAACATTATGCCAGCGCCTATTCAATATTTAGGCATGGATGCCAAAGACATTAAGTACCGATACAATTGGAATGCACCGATCATCTGGTCGAAGCATGAGCCCAACGCGTTTTACCATGGCTCACAACTTTTGTTAAAGACTACTGATATGGGTGTTACCTGGAAAGAAGTATCGCCTGACTTGACGCGAAATGAAAAATCAAAGCAAGGAAAAGGTGGTGGCCCTTACACCAACGAAGCAGTAGGTGCTGAGAATTATGGTACGCTTGCCTATGTGATCGAATCGCCTCATGAAAAAGGAGTAATCTGGACAGGTAGTGATGATGGGTATGTATATGTAACCCGCGATAATGGAGCGAGTTGGCAAAACGTTACTCCAGCTGGCTTGCAAGAGTGTTTGATCAATGCCATTGAAGTATCACCACACGATCCTGCTACGGCATACATCGCCACTACCCGCTACAAGTTTAACGATCATACTCCCGGTCTTTATAAAACAACCGACTATGGTAAGTCCTGGACAAAAATCAATACCGGTATTCCGAACAATGCCTTTACACGCGTGGTGCGCGAGGATGATGTACGCAAAGATTTGCTATTTGCCGGTACCGAGTTAGGTCTATTCATTTCATGGAATGGTGGTAAAGATTGGTCTGCATTTCAACTCAATTTACCAATAACACCTATCAATGATCTGCGAGTTCACCAAGGTGATTTGATTGCAGCCACATCGGGCCGATCTTTTTGGGTGTTAGATGACTTAGGGTTAATTCGCCAATACAAAAAGGATGGAACTGATTTTTCTCTGTTCAAGCCCGAGCCAGCCATGCTGATGAATGGGAATAGTGAATTAGATGGAAACTCTGCGGAGTTTGATGGATCGAATACTTATCGTGGCGTTAACCCCGCAACAGGGGCTGTAATTTATTATCAACTGCCAGAACTAAAAGGAAAGGAAAATATCACGCTCGATATTAAAGATGCGCAGGGAAACCTGGTTCGTTCGTTCACTTCGCAACGTGACTCTACTTATAAGCGCTATGATGGTGCGCCTCCGGCAGACCCCACATTATCGAAATCAAAAGGACTTAATCGTTTCGTTTGGAATCTACGTTATCCAACCATGAAAGGTGTGCCTAATGTTTATATCGAAAGCAGTTACCGTGGGCACAAGGCATCACCCGGCAAATACACAGCAACATTAAAAGCAGGAGACAAGATAACTACCAAGGAGTTTGAAATTTTACCTAATCCATTATATCCAACTGATGCGAAAACCTATCTCGAATATCACACAACCATGAGTAGCATGGAAGCCGAGATAAATAAAATGCACACGATGATCAACACCATGGATAATAAGCGAGAGCAGCTCGATCAATTATTGAATACTTTATCCTCTGATGAAAAATATAAGGCTTTAAAGAAAGACGGTGGGGAATTAGTTAAGTTGATGAAGCAATGGGATGAGGACATGATTCAGCGAAAATCAAAAACGTATGACGATGTGGAAAACTTTCCAAACAAATTTACAGCTAACTACTTGTTCATGCTTAATCAGACTGAAAGCGATATCCCTAAAGTAAACAACCCTACGTTGGATAGACTGAAAGAACTGAATGTGATATGGAGTGGATTGCAAAACAGAGGACAGCAAATACTCGACAAAGATCTGCCAGCTTTTAACAAACGATTATGGGATGCGGGAGTAGGACCAGTTTGGACTAACTAAATTACAACCTTGGTTTTATGAACTTTGCATGAAAAAGAGATTTGGGGATCATCGAAATCAAGGGATCTATTAAACAAGATTTATGAAAACATCTTTTCTTGGATTACGAACTTGTATTTATAAAGTGACCGATTTGAAATCGGCTACGGAGTGGTACACCCAGGCATTTGAAACTGAGCCTTACTTTAACGAACCCTTTTATGTTGGCTTTAACATAGCAGGGTACGAGTTAGGTTTAATACCTGATGAAAACCCAACGCAAGCAAAAGGAGATAGCGTGCATACCTATTGGGGTGTGGAGAATGTTGAAAAAGAATACAAACGATTTATTGCGTTAGGTGCTATTGATTTTGAAGAACCGCACAACGTAGGTGGCGAGCTTGTGGTGGGAACTGTAAAAGATCCCTGGGGTAATGTGGTGGGAATGATCTACAATCCTGATTTTATGTTGCCTTGATTACCCTCACCCAATCGAACTTATCAGTTAGCACAACGCGCATTCCCTCTCCCTGGGGAGAGGGCCAAGATGGCTTCGTCAGCTGACGCTTTTGGATGGGTGAGGGATTATAAAAGTGATTTATGATTTTGTCAATGTGAATTTACCGAAGTCAATTTCTTTTACAGATATTCAAACAAATATTTTGGTTATGAAAAAGCAACTTCTATTTCTTATCCTTATGCTCGGGTCTGTTTCCATGCAAGCGCAAGATCAATATATCTTTCCCTACGGGGGAGGTCAAAACAAAGCATTCATGAAACAAATAATAAAACTTACCGGCAAAGAGCGCCCGAAGATTTGCTTTTTACCCACGGCTTCTGGTGATAGTGAACAAGGTATCATTCGTTGGTATGATTTGGTTCATGACTTATCCGTAGAGCCTTACGTTCAAAAAGTTTGGATCAGCTCCTACAATCAAAAAGCTTCCTTTGAGGAAGTGCTTCTAAGCATGGATGCCATTGTGGTGGGTGGCGGAAACACGCTCAACATGATTGCTATTTGGAAAGCACAAGGAATTGATGTGGTGTTAAAAAAAGCATTGGAGAAAGGAATTGTCTTAGCGGGTGGAAGTGCTGGTTCGCTCGCCTGGTTTGACAATGGAACTACTGATTCGCGTCCCAAAGAATTAAGTGTGGTAGAATGTCTTGGATTTCTTCCCTACAGTCATTCTCCTCATTACCATAGTGAAGAATATCGCAGACCGTTGTATCACAAAAATATTTTGAATGGAATTTTTAAAGCGGGCTATGCGATGGATGATTACTCGGGTGTGATATTTAAAAATGGCAAGCCTTTTAAAGTAGTTTCTACTGACCCCACTAAATACAATTGTTACTTCGTTTCTGTGAAGGAGGGAAAAGTAGTGGAGGAAAAATTAGATGCGGAGAAGATTGAATAAAACCAAACTCAATAGACTGTCTGATAATTCAAGCATCGTCTCCCGTTTTACGGGGACAATGCGTTTAATAAATCCGGTCAATTACGTTCGATTCTGAACGACTGAGAAAAGCAGAAACTTTGAAACCAAAGCAAAACCCGCGATTTTGATTTTGGCATAATTATTATTCCTACATTTAGAGAATAATATTCAAATCATGAAAAATTACCAACTAGGGGAGTTCGAAGAACTTGTTATTCTAACCGTAGGCATCTTAAATAATTCTGCTTACAGTGTTGCCATAAAAGAGGAAATCGAATCTCGCTTATCACGATCGGTGAGCATGGGTGCGTTGCATACTGCACTGAAACGACTGGAAGACAAAGGCTATTTGAAATCCTTTTCTGGTGAAGCCACCGAAGAAAGAGCGGGCCGGCCCAAACGGTATTTTGAAATTACTGCGCTGGGGAAGAAGGCCATGCAATATGCAAAGTCAACACGCGATGAGTTGTGGAGTGCTATTCCTAAAACAGTTTTGCAATTAGTTGCTCGATAGTCGTTGATCGTTATTCGATTTTACATCTACGAACAACCAATAACCAACAACGATTTAAATGAAACAAAACCCTCCCAAGCTTTTCCTCCGCTTCTTCCGCTGGTACTGCCACCCGAAGATGCAGGATTATATAGAGGGTGATTTGATGGAAGAGTATGAGGAACGAGTTAAGCGATTAGGAAAACGAAAAGCGGATTTTAAATTTATTATTGATGTGCTGCTGCTATTCAGACCGGGCATCATCCGGCCAACAGAAGGATATAAACATGTAAACAATTACGGTATGATTAAAAGTTATTTTAAAATAGGGTGGAGGAATCTTATCAAAAATAAAGGTTACTCATTTATAAACATCGCTGGCCTTACTTCAGGTATGGCTGTGGCCATTCTCATCGGGCTCTGGATCTGGGATGAACTATCATTTGATAAGTATCATGAAAACTACAATCGCATCGCCCAGGTTTGGCAACACAATACCGCCAACGGAGTTGTGTCGTCTGATATTTCCATGCCGTGGGTGACCAGCGAGGAGTTGAAGAATAATTACGGGAGTGACTTTAAATATGTTGTTCAATCTACATGGACAGAAAGCAACACGCTCACCTATGGCGACATTAAATTTAATAAGCAAGGCAATTTCATTGAACCTCAAGCAACAGAAATGTTATCGCTTAAAATGCTGAGCGGCACAAGGGATGGCTTGAAAGATCCGCACTCGATTCTTTTATCAGCTTCTACTGCGAAGACTTTTTTTGGAGCGACCGATCCCTTGAATCAAATGATGCGCGTAGGAAGGCGAACAGATGTGAAAGTAACAGGTGTTTATGAGGATTTACCCGGCAACACCAGTTTTAAAAATGTTGAATACATGTTGCCATGGGATCTATGGATCTCAATCAATCCCTGGCTCAAAGAAATGGACGATCCCTGGAGTGGAAATTTTACCCAAACTTTTGTGCAATTAAATGATCAAGCCAATTTCGATGTGGTTTCAGATAAAATCAAAGACATGAAACTTAACAAAGTGAAAGCTGCGGCTGATCTAAATCAGAAGCCAGAAGTTTTCCTGCAGCCCATGAGTAAATGGCACTTATATTCGGAATTCAAGAATGGAAAGAATACTGGGGGAAGAATACAATTCATCTGGTTATTCGGAACGATCGGAGTTTTTGTGTTGCTACTGGCCTGCATTAATTTCATGAATTTGAGTACCGCTCGTTCAGAGAAACGTGCAAAAGAAGTAGGTATCCGCAAGTCCATGGGTTCCCTTAAAGAACAATTGATTGCACAATTTTTTAGTGAGTCGATATTGCTGACATTGACTGCATTCATGCTTGCGCTGATCCTGGCTCAACTAGCACTACCATTCTTCAATGAAGTAGCTGGCAAGAAACTTGGGCTACTTTGGAGCAATCCTTTCTTTTGGCTTCTGGCTATTGGTTTCACACTACTAACTGGATTTATAGCGGGCAGTTATCCGGCACTTTTCCTTTCTTCTTTTCAGCCTGTGAAAGTATTGAAAGGAACTTTCCGAGCGGGTGCAAGCGCGTCAATACCCAGAAAAATATTAGTCATTCTACAATTCAGTATTTCCACGATGCTGATCATTGGAACCATCATCGTTTATCACCAGATTCAGTTTGCAAAGGATCGCGCGATAGGATATGACAAGTCAGGGCTCATCATGATGGCTATGCACAACAGTGAGATTCATAAACATTTTGAAGCGGTGCGAACTGAACTCATTGAATCGGGTTCAATAATAGCGTTGGCAGAATCTGGTAGCTCCCTCACATCAGTCAATAATAACAATAGCGGTTTTAATTGGAAGGGCAAAGATCCTGGGCTTGCGGTCGAATTTGCCAATACTGACGTTTCTTTTGACTTTGGAAAAACGGTGGGCTGGAAAATAAAAAGCGGTCGGGATTTTTCTTCAGAATTTAAAAGTGATTCTACGGCATTTATTATGAATGAGGCGGCTGCGAAATATATCGGATTTAATGAACCGATCGGTGAGACTATTACTTGGAACGGAAATCCTTACACCGTGATAGGCGTAGTGGAAGATGTGGTAATGGAATCACCTTATCAGGCTGTGCGGCCATCTCTTTTCTATCTAACTCAAGATGCCGGAAATATGGTTATCGTAAGAT
>JAGPBO010000191.1 GCA_018063305.1 Cyclobacteriaceae bacterium | reverse complement strand
TGTAAATTAGGTTTATTGGTAAATTTCAATGTAGCTCTTATCAAAGATGGAATTCATAGAATCGTAAACAAGTTATAGTGATTTCACGCAAAGACGCTAAGAAACCAGGGTGTCAGAATTTTCTTTGCTTCTTGGTTTTAAACTTAGCGGCTTTGCGTGAAAAATCTTTGTGAAAAAACAACAACATGGCAGACATCTCATCAACCTTCCTCGGCATCCGCTCCCCCAACCCCTACTGGCTGGCCAGTGCGCCGCCGACGGATAAAAAATACAATGTACTCCGGGCCTTTGAAGCCGGCTGGGGCGGTGTGGTTTGGAAAACACTGGGCTCGCAGGTAAAGAATGTATCGTCAAGATATTCCGCTGTTGATTTTGGCGGGCAGCGGATCATGGGCTTTAATAATATTGAATTGATCAGCGACCGGCCGCTGGAGATCAATTTAAAAGAGATCGCCGAATGTGTCCGCTTATTTCCTGACCGGGCCATGATCGTATCCCTGATGGCGGACAACGATAAAAAAAGCTGGCATGAATTAATAAAAAAAGTGGAAGACACTGGTGCCCATGGACTGGAGCTCAACTTCGGTTGCCCGCATGGCATGACGGAAAGAGGCATGGGTGCTGCCGTGGGACAAGACCCCGAGATCGCCTGCATGGTGGTGGAATGGGTAATGGAAGCCGCTACCCTGCCCGTGATCACCAAGCTCACTCCCAATGTACACTCCGTGGTGCCCACCGGTCGTTCCGTAGTAAAGGCCGGCACTAATGGCCTGTCATTGATCAACACGATACAATCGGTGACCGGTATTGATTTGGATACACTGGTGCCCAATCCCTATGTGGCGGGCAAGTCGGTATTTGGTGGTTATTGCGGCCCGGCCGTAAAACCCATTGCCTTAAAAATGCTCACCACCATTGCACAGGATGAGCTCACCAAAAAAGTACCCATCAGCGGCATTGGCGGCATCAGTACCTGGAAAGATGCGGTGGAGTTTATGCTGCTCGGTGCATCTAACGTACAGGTATGCACAGCGGCCATGAAACATGGGTTCCGCATTATTGAAGATCTCTGTGAAGGGCTGAACAACTGGATGGACGAAAAAGGATTTGCGACCCTCGATGATTTTATCGGCAAGTCGGTGCCCGCCATTACGCATTGGGAAGACCTGGACATCAACTATCACCACATCGCCAAGATCAACCAGGACAAATGTATTCACTGTGGTCTCTGCTATATTGCCTGCGAGGATACTTCGCATCAATCCATTAATCTTATCTATGGCAAACCTTACAATACCTACACCATAAAAGAAGAAGAATGTGTGGGCTGCAATCTCTGCCAGTTGGTTTGCCCGGTGGATGATTGTATTACCATGGAAGAGCACCGGGTAGAGCCGGATTACTTAAACTGGATAGAGTTCCAGAAAAGAGGATTGCCGTTGAATGATCATTAGCACCCTGAGCTTGACGAAGGGTGTCATGCTGAGCTTGTCGAAGCATTGTCGAAGGGCTATTTAGCCAGCTTCAGTATATCATGGCATCGCCTGTTGCGTCGCACTCTTGTACGGCTTGGAATTCTTTTCAGCAAGTCAAGAATCACTTATAAACTCCTGATTAAAAAGACATTGAATTTATTTAATGTAATAAAAAGCACTATTCTAAAAAATTGGCATTATATTTAGTCTAATTAATGCTTTTTTTACATATTTTGTGCAAAATTTAATTAAATTAGAATGATTTTAGAATTCAAAATAACCAACTTTAGATCTATTAAAGATGAGGTTGGACTTTCTCTAATTGCAGAATCTGGTCAAAGTAAACCTGATAATGTGTTTGAAATGACCTTTCCAAACGATTCTTCCTTAAGATTATTAAGGTCTGCAGTTATTTATGGGTCTAATGGTTCGGGTAAGACAAATATAGTTAGAGCAATATTCGCTTTAACTAAACTAATTACTACTTCTTCAGATTTAAAAATTGATCAGCCAATTCCTTTTTATGATCCATTTTTATTTGATACCGAAACTCAAACTTCTCCAACGAAGTTTGAAATACTTTTTGCCATAAAGGATTCAGAAAATTTTATTAAGTATAGATATAAGGTTATGTATACCAAGAATGAAATCTTAAATGAAGAGTTAGACTATTATCCGAAGGGGCAGGGTCATAATTTATTTAAGAGAGAAATTGGCGAAAATTCTTTAAGTCACAAAGGAATTTTAGGGAAGAGTTTGGGATATAAAGAATATGAGATTTTTAAAAACCAACTATTTCTTTCAAAGTTCGGAAAGGACATACCTAACGATTTATTAAGCAATGTTTATTTATATTTTACTCGTCTTGAAATATGGAATGTTGCGGATTCAGTAACTGTTGATATATTAAAAAAGAAAATTTCAAAAGAAATATTAAATCCTGAGAACGAAAACCTGACAAAGAAAATAAATAAACTACTAAAAATCGCAGATATAAAAATTGAAGGAGTACGGGCAAAAGAGATTACTGATGCTGAATTTAGATTACCTAAAGATTTCCCTGAGGAGTTGAAGAAAAGCTTAATGGAACAAAATAGAATAAGATTAGAGACAGAACATATAGTGTATTCAAAAGAAGAAAAAAAGGGAATTGCATTTCTGGCCTTTGAGCAAGAATCAGCCGGGACAAAAGTTCTTTTTGCTCTTGGAGGTGCAATTTTAAAAATACTCGAAACTGGCGGGACTATATTTTTCGATGAACTTGATAATAGTCTTCATCCGAAACTGTGTAAATTTTTAGTCCGATTATTTAATAACCCAGTCACAAATAAAAAAAATGCACAGTTAATTTTTACGACTCATGAAGTTACTTTATTGGATAAAGGAATTTTTAGAAAAGATCAAATATGGATTACCGACAAAGACAAGTTTGGAAATACTGATTTGTATTCAATAAAAGAGAATAGTAGTGTACGTGACGATATGCCATTTGATAAGTGGTATATGAACGGAAAATTTGGCGGACAACCTAAGATTAAAGAAATAGAATTCATATTTGGAGATGAGTAGAAAACCAAGAATATTCCCCACGACAGTTTTTATCGCTTGTGAAGGTTCAAATACTGAACCTAATTATTTTGAAAGATTAAAAGAGGAGCTTGAAGATGATGGATACTTTCAAATAACAATTTATCCTGATACAGATGACACTGATCCTAAAACTCATGCTATAGGATTAATTAAAGAATGCCAGAGTCGAATTGACGAATTTGATGAAGTCTGGGCCGTTTATGACAAAGACGGTTATACAAAACACAAAGAGGCTATAGATTTGGCAAATACTTCAGTCAATGGAAAAACTGTAAATGTCGCTTTTTCAAGTATTTCATTTGAACATTGGGTTTTACTTCATTTTGAGAGAAATAGTAAAGGGTTTACAAAATCAGAATGTAAATATGAAAGTGGAAAGACAATTCTTTGCGGTTCCAATACAAGTCCGGACGATTGCGAAGGCAACAGATGTGTTGTGTCTATTTTAAGGAGCAAGGGGTATTTTCCAAATTACTCCAAAAAGGCTAATCAAGATATTTATCCGCATTTGAAAAATAGAACTTTAGACGCAATTAAAAATTCAGCATGGCTAAGAGACTTTTTAAATAGGGAAAATCCTGATAGATTAATTTTTGAAAGAAATCCTTATACCAATGTCGATGTTTTAATGAAAAAGCTGCTTAGAATTAACGAAGAATTTCAATGGGGTATCGTTGGTGTAGATTTTGATATTTTGGAAATAAGGTTTAGAGTTCTTCTGGGGCAAAACGGATCTCAATTAAACTTTCAGATTCAAAATCGTAGAATAATAAACTTTACTTTAAATGAAATACAAATATGCTTTGTGGATGATCATGGAGCTGAAACAGCGATACAACTTGGAAATACAATTCTCGAACCTCAGCAAACAGAAAATTTTGATTACCCGAGGGCAGAGGGACAAAAACTTTTCTTAATTAAGATTGGCTCAAATAGAATCTACTTTGAGCTCAACTAAAGACTTCATATTTCTTTTTTTTATTTTTTACTCTTACCCATTTTAGGTTTATTCGCATCAGTTTCAGAAAAGTTTTAACTTTCATAAGGCCGAATGTTAGTAATTGATAAAAGATGTCTTATTCTTTTGATATAGTAGACCAAAAGGTTAACGAAACCGAATTTTTTCTTGGAAAGATGATTGGGGCTGGAAATAATTGGTTCGAATTTTCATGCTACCTGACCGCATATCTTTCAAGTTCGAGGTCAATAACACTAGCTCTTCAACGGTTTAAATTTATTCCCGGATTTGAAGAATGGTATAAAACACATCAATCCTCTCTTCAATCCGACCCACTTGCAAAATTTATTTTGGAAATTAGAAATGACAACGTTCATGGAGGACCAAACCCAGTTGTAGGTGCCAGATTTTATGGGGACAAATCTGAATATCGATTTAAAGACCAAGAAAAATTAGAACATAATGATATTGTATCATGTTGTCGAGCACATTTCATCAGGCTACTCAAAATAGTTTACGATTGTTATGTGAAGTTAGGAGTTTATATAGATCCTCAACAATACTATACTCGTGAACATTTTGCATCAATGGGATTGACAATAGATGATGCTGAACTTGAAATTTGGGGTTGGATTATGACTTCTTATATTGAAGAAGGATTTGATGAGGATGATAGGTGGCATGAATTACGTAGTAGAGTTGGAGAATGCAAAATAAATCATTTGTTCAATGGCTATTTGGATAAAGTCACACCCCAACCAATTCTTCCTGATAGAATTGCCGACTTTGAGTATACAGAAGAAGAAAGGGGTTGGGTTTATATACCACCTGGTTTCAAAACAATAGAAGAGTACATAAATTCATTGAAAAACATTGACACCGAAATAGACGACAATAAAACGTAGAACCTCATGAGAAAAATAATTTCATTCATGCACCTCTCGCTTGACGGTTTTGTAGCAGGCCCGAACGGAGAAATGAACTGGATCAAAGTGGATGATGAAATCTTTGATCATGTCGGTAAGCGGATAAGCCAGGGCGACATGGCCTTATATGGTCGGGTAACCTACGAGATGATGGAAGGCTATTGGCCCACCGCAGCCAACAAACCGAATGCCAGCAAACACGACATTGAACATTCAGCATGGTACAGCAAAGTGCACAAATTGGTTTTATCAAAAACAATGAAAGGAGCAGAATTACCTAACACAACTATTATCAGCGACAACCTTACAGACAGCATCAATGAAATAAGACAACAGTCAGGTCCGGACATCTTACTTTTTGGCAGCCCCACAGCCACCCATTCTTTGATGAAACTGAACTTAATTGACGGCTACTGGCTATTTGTTAACCCAATCATTCTCGGGCAAGGCATCCCCTTGTTTGCAGATGTCAAAGACAAAATAAAACTCAACCTGCAGTCTACCCGGCCATTTACCTGCGGTGTAACTGAACTGAATTACACTGTGGACAGACAATAACAAGTAACCAAAAAACAATCAACCATTTCGCAGGCTCGTGGGTATGCCTCTGCTCTCTCTGTGTAAAACTTTGTGCCCTCTGTGGTAATCCTTCGACAAGCTCCCCCGATATTCGTCGGAGCAGGCAGGATAATAAACCACAGAGAACCCAGAGGAATACAACACAAAGAACACAGCGTTTTCTTCCATAAAAAAACAACAATCAGCCATTCCGTATGCCTGCCGCTGGCAAGTTGTTAAAAAAAGAGCGGATATTTGAAAAAACAACCAATCATGAACCGAAGCATTTGCAGGCTTGCCGTATCAGCTCTCCTTGTATTGTACCTGCCCGCATCGGCACAGGATCAGGCAAAGAAAAAAAATATCATCTTCATCATTTCCGATGACCATCGTTTTGATGCGCTGGGCATTGCCGGAAATACAAAAATTTCCACTCCCCAACTGGATGCCCTTGCCGCCACTGGTTTTTATTTTCCGCAGGCAACGATCCATAGCCCGCAATGTTCGCCCAGCCGTTCAACTTTTTTATCAGGACAACCTGCGCATCGGCACGGGGTCTTCTCCAACGATGTGTTGAAAGAAGCAAAAGATTCGTCCCGCTTTTTTCAGCAACCTACCCTGCCACAACTGCTGCAGTCAGCCGGCTATCATACTTTTCTTTCCGGCAAGTGGCATGTGCCCGCCGAGCCATGGAAAATAGGTTTTGAAGAAATCCGCTACTGGATGCCCGGCGGCGCCGGTGCCTATAAAGATCCGCAGCTGGCTTTTGGCAATAGTAAGGAGAAGAAAAAGACGATTGGCTTCACCAACGAGATTTTTGCCAAAGAGATCATTTCATTTTTAGAATCACCCGCTGCAAAAGAAAAACCCTTTTTTGTTTGGTTCTCCGCCACAGCGCCGCATGCCCCTTACAAACCAAACCCGAAGAGAATACAAAATATCTATGAGGGCAAAACAGCAAAACAACTATTGCCCCCTGCTTTTCCAGAACAATATACTCCCGGTGACTTTCTGCATTACTACCAGGCCATCAGCTTTCTCGACGAACTGGTAGGACGGATCATGCGTACACTGGAAAAAACACAACTCAGCAATGAAACGATCATCGTCTTCATGGGTGATAACGGGTATATGATGGGCAGCCGCGGATTGAAAGGAAAAGTAAACCCCTATGAAGAATCCGTGAGAGTGCCGCTGATCATCCGGCTGCCTCAAAAAAATGACTCTGTACAAATGATTACTTCCCCGGTTTCAAGCCTTGATATTTCTCCCACCCTTTTAGCTTTGGCCGGTGTGAAGCCGCCTGTGTCCTGGCCCGGAAGAGATATCTCCGGCTGGCTGGAAAATGGAAAGAAGAACCCGTTGGATTATGCTATTACCGAGTGGGCCGACAACGAACATGGTTATGCAGCCTACCGGCTGATCCGCACAAAGGATTATAAACTTATTGCCTGGGAAAATCTTACAAAACCAATGGAACTCTACCACCTGGCCATCGATCCGCAGGAGACAACAAATCTTGCAGGCAATGAAGATCATAAAAAGATCC
>JAGPBO010000190.1 GCA_018063305.1 Cyclobacteriaceae bacterium | reverse complement strand
TTCGTATCAAGTTTAGTGCTGGCAATCAGTTTAGAACCTCGAAATCATCGCCCATGCAATTTGCATATTGACAGTGGAGAAGAACTTTGGTAAGAGAAGATTAACCTATCAATGACAATGTTTGGTTTACACAGGACGGTTTCAGTCTGACCTTGAGTTGACAGTTGACGTTGACTCGTTGGTCGACAAAGATTTAACATGCGACAAAGACTCGTTGTTTTATAACGGTCGACAGAAACCGCCCAGTGCACAACATGTGCATATTTCATTTGGCTGGTTCGGTGTTGTATTGTAGTTTTAGTTTCATAATTTCGTTCACACACGTGGGACAGATTAGTTTTCAAAATCAGCCAAACGCAATATGCACTAACGTTAGCGGTCATTCTATGAGCGACTATGCAAACATTCAACGACAGATACAAAAAATGAAAAACCAAGCCAACGCTTCAGCAAAATCAAAAGAGCTGCAACCCCACCCGTAACCCCACGCAGTTGCAGCACATTTTCTTTTGCCCCAATGTAAGCTCCCTTTAAAATTAGGCCACTCAAAAGTTTTCTTTTCAGTCGAGAAGCAAAAATAGGTGACTGTTCCATGGATGTCAAGACCAAGACGAGCGATTGAAAAAGAAATCATAGCTCAAGTGATTGCTTCTAATAATTCTACGGGTGCCTGATAGTCGAGGGATTTAGCTAAACCAACTCGGTGTACTCCAGATCAACCAACCATACACGGCAAAGCGCAATACCCGCGAAATAGAAATCAATAAAAAATATTTTAAACGCATGTTAATCGAGCCGGCCAGCATACACGTAGCTGAAAAGGGAATAGGTGTTACCGCGCCAACAAAAACCAAGTAACCTCCAAATTTTTTTAGGTTTTTTTCATATTGTTTTAAATACTTTTCGCGAATACGATTTTGATAAAAGGGAGTTTTAGAAAAATTCTTTCCAATAAAATATCCTAATACACCAGCCCCATACGAAATAACCGTTAGGATAGAAAGGTTTACAATAAAACCTGATACGTCAATCTTATCTAAGATCCAGATCATCATGAAAAGTTCGGGGGGTATAATGCCAAACACAATTTCAGAAAGGGTGTAGGTGCCGTAAAGAATACCGGGGTTGGCCCGAATTTCTTCTATGTGTGTTTGAAAATTATCCTGGATGTATCCTTCCACAAAGTAGAAAGCAACAACAATAACAAAAAAGAAAGCAAATCCTTTTAACAAGTTGCGAATTAAAAAGCCGGCCTGGGTTTCCTCCTCTTCCGCTTGCATAACTTAATTAATAATAGGCATTCGCTTGAACGGCTTGGTCTCATCAAACAATTTACGATACGTAGCATGTCTTTTCACCACGGGGGCGTTGATCTGCTCAACTACGCGAATCATCTTGGGATTAAAATCACCGATCCAGTTCATTTCATAATCTATGTAAGCAACCCCGCCACTCTGAGCAAACCTTCTGAATTTTTCTATAATGGCACCGTCCACCCCTTTCCCCTGGTGTTCAGGAACCAAGCCAAAAAGAATTCCAAAGGCCTTCTTATTCGTTTTTAAAAGTGTGTGCCACACAAATTTTAACTTGCCAAGCCAGTCCATTTTTCCGTTAACATACTTAAAAATCTGATTCACTTCAGGCAAGGAAAGAAAAAAAGCAATAGGTTCGTTTTTATAGTATCCAAACCAAAGGAGTTTTTCATCCATGATTGGCTTCATCTGCTTCACTAAATGCCTGGCCTGACTTTCGGTTAGCTCCGGTATTTCACCGCGTTTAGCCCAGGCTCGATTGTACACGGTTCTTATTTTCGATGGTAATGTCTCCCAGTCTTTCTTCTTTACATAACCAAAGGAATAGTCAGGGTCTTTATCAACAAGATTGGCCTTGTCATAGAGACGCTGATCAAGCGGTCCTTGAATGGGACGGCCAAATGTTAATTGATAAAAGTAAACCTGAAAACCATAGTCTTCAAAAAACTTTTGATAGTATGGAAAATTGTAGTTGCACTGATAGTTGGGCTCCCGATCAAATCCTTCCAACAACAAGCCCCACCACCGGTCGCGATTACCAAAATTAATAGGTCCATCCATCGCCTCCATACCGCGCGCTATTAGCCATTCCTTGCCCTGGTCAAATAACAACCTGGCTGCCTGTTCATTCTCAATACATTCAAAAAAACCAAGCCCACCCGTTGGCTGATCATTTCCCTTGATTACTGTCTTTTGATTTATAAATGCTGATACGCGACCTATGGTTACACCGGCCTCGTCAATCAAAAGCCACCGAATACACTCGCCATTTTGAAAGGTCTTATTCTTCTCTTGGTCAAACACACCTTCCACATCGGCATCTAGCGGACGAATCCAGTTTTTTGTTTTACTGTATAACCGAACCGGAAATAGCAGAAACTCTTTTTTATCCTCTGAAGTAATTACTTCTTTAACCTGCATGCACAGAAAGATTAGAAAATTTATTCGGAAGTACTATTTCAAATGTGGTTCCTTCGCCTACTCGGCTGCTCACATTCAATTGCCCGCCCAATTTTTCCACAGCATTTTTTACTATATAAAGTCCTAACCCAGAGCCTTCCGATTGCTCACTGGCACGATAAAACATCTCAAATATTTTACTCAGGCTTTCTTCGTTAATGCCAATACCATTATCGGTAAAAACAATATGCGCCTGCTCTGGGGTAGTCTCAATAGAAATAGAAACCTTGCCGTTCTCACTTTTTATATTTCTGTACTTGATCGCGTTTGAAATCAGGTTTCTAAAAATCTCTCCAATCCGCCAAGGGTCACTTGAAAATTCAGATCCTTGAATGGAGACTTCTCTTTCGAATTTATCAACCCCCTGCATGTAGCTTAAATTCTTAAAGGTTTTATCAATAATGGATTGAAAATCGATAGGCCCTGTCTTTACATCTAGTTTCAGATTTTTGGAGTGACTGAGCACATCGCTAATAAAATGATCCAGCTGCCCTACCTTCTCACCAATAATCTTTAAATAGGTCGCGGGGTCGTCATTATTCCCAGGCATTTGAGCCAAGTTAACCAAGCCTAGCACAGAGGATAACGGAGCGCGTAAGTCATGCGAAACTTTATACACAAAGTTGTCGAGTTCAGAATTTCGTACTTTGAGTTCCTCCTCAATTTTTTTCTGATTGGAGATGTCAACATACACGCCAAAAATTCCAATAGCCTGATCTTCCAAATGAACAGGCACACCATAAATAATAACGGGTATCTTTTCATCGTCTCTGCGCAAGCGGATGGTTTCAATACGTACAATTTGTTCTGATGAAATCAATGTATTTAAATCATTTCCTTCCGCTTCCAACGCTTGAGGTACTATAAAATGGTTAAGGCTCTTGCCGCGCAGTTCGGTGATGGTGTAGCCAAATAACAACTCAAATCCATGATTCACTCGCTCTACATTGCCAGCGCTATCAAGCAGCACGATGGCCATAGGCGAACTATTAAAAAGTTCTGAGAAAAGTGTTTCCGTTTTAAGATTACGGATATCCGACTCTCGATTTTTCTGTTCAAGTTCTTTGCGTTCGCGAATGTTATTGATTATGCCACTCCATGCTATCCGTCCATCCGGCAACTTAACCGGCTCGCAGATGGCTTCTATCCATTTAACCTCCGCATGAACATTGAAAACACGACCCTCCCATTTAAAAGACACCACCTCTTCTATTGCCTTGCCAATCAAAACTTCAAACTGATCCCAATCTTCCCTATGAATAAAGTCCTTCATGGGATACGATCCATTCAAAAGCAACTCGCCCGGTACACCCAATATTTTTTCGCATGATGCGCTGAGATAAGTAAAGTCTCTCGACCCACCAGGGTTAACGGTAAATTCAAAGACAACTACTGGTAGATTATCAATGATTTGTTGTGTAGTCAGAGTCTGAAGTCTCTTGGAAATACTCATTTGATTCTTAGACGAAAGGACAAGTTAAGTAGATTTTATAAATAAGATAGGACAACGTAAGAGAAGCGTAAGTTTCATTTATTTAAAGTTAAAATGTCTATAGTATTAGGAGCTATGTTCGATGACCTGGGAATGCATGGGATCGATCACAGAGGCCAATAAAAACTCTTCTAATCTCAACCTAACCATTGTGTTATGCTTGTTAGCAATATAGTGGGTGCCTCTCTAATTTACCTAGTCCTATTCAGAACTTAAAAACTACTGTTTGAATAAAGTCGCGACTAAATTTTTTTTGATCGATGAGGGTGCCACCGGCATTAACTAATCTTGCCTGCCATGTCGGTAACCGAAGATTTCTAAGGCCTGTGGCCACATAGAAGAAACGATACATGACCCAGAGCATTACCCTATGCCATCGCGTGATGGCCACAAAATCTGTTGCGAGCCATAAGGCGCCAGGCAGCAAGCAGACTTTAATTTGAGGCACTAGCTCCTCCAGTTTTGCATTATCAAAAAGATCCAGATAGAAATTTGTAACCACACAATCAAAATCATGATCAGTAATATTCTCTACAGTGCCCACCATAAATTGAATGTTATTTACTGACGACACCTTTCCTTTCGCGTGGGCAATCATATTTTTAGAAACATCGATGTAGTGGATCTCAAATTTTGGATTAATCTCATAAAGGTATGGAAGTATCCATCCGGTGCCTCCACCTAAAACCAACACCTTACTTTTTCCGCTCAGGCAATTTAAGAAGTGTAATTGCGACTGTTTAATCCCTTTTCCAATAATCAACCGGGCCAGTGAATCATAAAATGGCGCCAACCGATCAAAGCCACGGGCTATTTGTTCACTCATGACAACAATCCAAGTATAGAAAGAAAGAAAACCGCATCGCCCAACAGGCGGTAACGCGAGTATTTTGAAAAGTAGGAATGAAAAAAAAGAATACCCATAAGAATACCCGTCATCAGTAGGAAAATAAACGTGGCCATTTTGTATTCACTATACAGGAACATCCAGACTGAAATGCAAACACTGGCCATCCCCAGTATGATGATAAGTTTCGTGCAAAGTGTCTTCCCGCAGCGGGTTGCCAGGGAGGTATGTCCATCTCTCTTGTCGGCTTCGAACTCGAACCATGAAAAAATCAATACGTTGGCAAGGGCAACAATAAAAAACTGTACGACTAAAAGTATGTGATCTACTGAAATTAATTCCGTTTGCAACCTCCACGAAGGGAGAAGCACACCAAAAGTATAGAGCCCAGCCACCACAAATTCCTTTAGCGGTAAATACTTTTGCAGAAGCAAATAAAAGCCAATGACAGCAGCCAATGATAGCCCACCAATCATCACGCGCTCATTAAGAAACGGTATAGCTATCGCTACAAGCAAGGTGACAATAACCAGTATGACCAGCAGGGTACTATAATTTTTTTGATGAAACTTATGCCGTTCGGATGTTGGTGTAGTCGTCATACTTTTAACATCCAACAGCCTGTCGGCTGTATAAATTAACCAAACCGTAAGGCCCAGAGTAATTATGCCAAACACATTAACTTTTGTAGAAAAAAGTTTTGAGAAATAAAGGGCAGAAACAATGGCCCCTAACACTACATCGAGGTTAAGCAGGTTAAATACCTTATATAAGCGTTCAACTGCCTTCATGAATAAAAAAAGCTCCTGGTAGAGGAGCTTTCTCTTATTTAATTAAATCATCAAGAAGTTTTAAGTGCCTCGGCCCCGGCAACAATCTCCAAAATTTCTTTGGTAATAGCTGCTTGTCGCGTACGGTTATAGGTAAGTTTTAAATCCTTTAATAAGTCACCCGCATTTTCAGTTGCCTTGTCCATAGCGGTCATGCGGGCGCCATTCTCTGCCGCATTAGAATCCAGTACGGCTTTAAATAATTGAATCTTTAAGGCTTTTGGAACCAGGCCTGATACAATATCTTCCTGATTAGGCAAATAGATGTAATCCGTTTCTACCGTTGCTCTTTTCTCAGGCATTTGTACAGGCAAAAACTGCTCAACTCGCAGAATCTGAGTGGCTACATTTTTAAACTCGTTATAAACAATTTCAATTTTATCGTATTCACCACGCTGAAATGACTTCATCAGGTATTCACCAATAACGGAAATACTGGCGTAAGATAACCCCTGAAACACATTGTAATGATCAGTAATCATTTTGTTGTTGCGCTTGCCGAAGAATTCAAATGCCTTTTTCCCCAAGGGCAAAATAGTTACGTTCCCTTGAGCTGCCTGGGCAGCATACTTCTCCGTGATCTGACGGCTAACTGCCTTTAGCACTGTGCTGTTAAAAGAACCGCAAAGCCCACGATCAGAAGTTACGGCCACTATTAATATTTTCTCTTCGGTGCGTGTCGTGTTATACCAAGACTGTTCGCCTTGCCCTGCAGCGGAAAGGTTTTGGAAAAGTTGGTTAAGCTTATGGGCGAACGGCCGCATCTGGGTAATACGCTCCTGCGATTTTCTCAGTTTGGCCGCAGCAACCATCTTCATGGCTTTGGTAATCTGCTGCGTTGAGATTACTGAGGTGATACGACTTTTAACTTCCTTTAAACTGGCCATATACTTTTATTCAAAATTTCAAATTCAACATTGAAGCGTACTTTCTAAATTTTGAACCTTGAATTTTAAATGTTGAATTAATATTTCGATGCTAACTCCGTTGCAACTTTCTTAACTAAGGCCACATCCGCATCTTCGAACTTACCCGCTCTGAAATTATCCATAACCTGCTTATGCTGCGCACGCATGAGTCCGATAAACTCCTTTTCAAAATCTTTTACTTTTTCAACAGGCACCTTATCGATATATCCTTTCGTAGAAGTAAGAATCATGGCCACCTGATCTTCTACAGGTACCGGTGCATATTGTGGCTGCTTCAGTACTTCCGTGTTTCTGCGACCACGCTCAATCGTAAGTTTTGTTACCGCATCCAAATCCGATCCAAATTTTGAAAATGCTTCCAATTCACGGAACTGAGCCTGATCAAGTTTTAAAGTTCCAGCTACTTTCTTCATTGATTTAATCTGGGCATTACCCCCTACGCGTGATACCGAAATACCCACGTTAATAGCAGGACGAATACCTGAGTT
>JAGPBO010000189.1 GCA_018063305.1 Cyclobacteriaceae bacterium | reverse complement strand
CGTATGCATCCCGATCTAAAAGACATTCTGTTTCTCGATATTGAGACGGTTGGCTGTGCCGATGACTACAACAAACTGAGTGAGCGGTTAAAGGCTCAATGGGCCCGTAAGTCAAGTTTTTTTAAACGTGATACCGAGCAAACGGATGAAGATCTGTTTCATGAGAAAGCAGGAATTTATGCGGAGTTTGGCAAGATTGTAGTAATAGCAATTGGAAAGTATACCGAAGAAAATGGCGTTCTTGGTATTCGCACAAAATATTTTGCCGATCATGATGAAAAAAAACTACTGAGTGAATTTTGCGAGGCGCTTGAAAAAATGGGAGTCGCTGTAAGGCTTTGTGCCCACAATGGTAAGGAGTTCGATTTTCCATATATGTCTCGTAGGATGTTAGTGAATGGAATTCAGCTTCCGTCTGTTTTAAACATGGCTGGGAAAAAGCCTTGGGAGGTTGGTCATCTGGACACCATGGAATTATGGAAGTTCGGAGACTACAAGCATTACACTTCGCTGGACTTACTCTGCGCTATTTTTAATCTCCCAAGCAGTAAAGGAGACATGGATGGATCGATGGTAAGCAAAGTGTATTATCAACAGGGAGATTTAAAAAGGATTGCCGAATACTGCGTGGGCGATGTGCTGGCCATCGCGCAACTCTACCTAAAATTTAAGGGAATGTCTTTAGTGGATAGCGTTAACATTACAAACTCTTAATACGGTTATCAATTTTTAGTAGTAATTTTGAGTATGAATATTGAGGAAAAATATAGTATTGTAAAGAAGATCATTCAAACTGAAGATGATTCTATACTTGCCTTAATAAAGGAAATTCTTGGTATGGATACTATGACTACGGATTGGGCATTGATTCCTGATTCTGTAAAGAAGACCATTGAAACTTCAATGGAGGAAATAAAAGCGGGGAAATTAATTCCGCACACGGAAGTGATGGCCGATTTTAAAAAATGGTCATCGATAAAATCTTAATGAAAATATATTGGACTCCAGCCGCCAAAAACTCCTATCAAGAAGTATTAGAATATCTCCTTCAAAACTGGACGCAAAAGGAGATTGATAAGTTAATCATGCGAACAGAAAAAGTTCTTTCACTATTAGTAAAAAATCCAACCTTATATCCTCTCATCCATTCTCAAATTCATAAATGTGTATTATCAAAGCACAATAGTTTATTCTATAAAATTGAGAATGATCAAATAATAATAATTGCTTGTTGGGATAACCGGAAGGATCCTGAAAAGCTGAGAATTCAATAACAAACAATAATATACTCTAAGTACTATGAGTAAGAAAAAATTTAAAGAGAACAAAGAGAAGCGTAATAAGAAGGAGAAAGGTGGCATGTATGCTACGCTTATGCTTCTGCTAGAAGAAATGGCCGGTAAGGATTACAGTCCTCAACAGCTTGTTAAAAAGTTGGGCCTAAAGAAAAAAGCACTGATTGAGGACATGTATAAACTGTTGGATGCGCTGGAAGAAGAAGGGCGGGTCGAGCAGTTGAGTTCTGGTCATTATAAAAGTACGGGTTCATCCAAAGGTGTAACGGGAATAGTAGATCATGTTAACCCGCGCTTTGCCTACATCGTTACGGGCGAGGAAGGAAAGAAGGATATTTATGTTCGTTCGCAAGATCTTGCCTCTGCGGTACATGGCGATACAGTGGAAGTCGTTACCTCAGGCAGAAAGTCGGGGGATAACCCCGAAGGAAAAGTAACAGCCATTGTTAAACGTGGGCGAGATAGATTTGTCGGCAGGATTGAACTCTCTCGAAATTTTGGTTTCGTAGTGCCTGACTACAAGAAAATTTATCAGGATTTTTTCATCTATCCTGAAAATCTTAATGGAGCCACGACTAACGACAAAGTACTTTTTGAAGTTACCAAGTGGGCCGACCGCGATAAAAGTCCGGAAGGGAAGGTGATTGAAGTTTTAGGAAAGACCGGAGAGAATGAAGCAGAGATTCACTCCATTATGGCCGAATTTGATTTGCCTTTTCGATTCCCTGAAAACGTACTCAAGCTTTCGGAGACGATCAGTGAAGACATCACCAAAGATGAAATAAAAAAGCGCAGAGACTTTCGGGATGTGCTTACCTTCACCATCGACCCCGAAGACGCAAAAGATTTTGATGATGCCATCTCGTTCAGAAAACTTGACAATGGGTTGTTTGAGATTGGCGTTCATATTGCCGATGTTACGCATTATGTAACACCTGGAAATGAATTGGATCAGGATGCATTTGATCGTGCTACTTCGGTTTATTTAGTGGACCGTACGGTGCCCATGCTCCCCGAGCGTTTGTCGAACGCGCTTTGTTCGTTACGCCCCAACGAAGACAAGCTTACGTTTGCCGCGGTATTTGAAATGGACGATAAGGCCAAAGTACATAAGGAATGGTTTGGCCGTACCGTTATTCATTCTAATCATCGATTTTCCTACGAACAAGCTCAGGAAGTGATAGAAGCTGGAGCCGGAAAATTTGCTGATGAAATAAAAATTCTAAATAAACTTCACCACGTACTGCGCGCAGAACGATTTAAAAAAGGGGCTGTAAATTTCGAAACCACCGAAGTAAAATTCAAACTCGATGAGAAAGGTAAGCCCTTGGCTGTTGTACCTAAAGTGCGTAAGGATGCCCACAAGCTGATTGAAGAATTTATGCTATTGGCCAATCGCGCGGTGGCTACCTATGTTTTTAAAATGAAAAAGGGTGAGGAGAAAAATACCTTTGTTTATCGAACGCACGATTTGCCCAACGAGGAAAAACTGGCTGACTTTGCTCAATTTGCTAAGCAGTTTGGTCATCAATTACAATTTGAATCTTCGGCTGTCTCTAAGTCGTTAAACAAATTGATGGATGAGATAGAAGGGAAACCGGAGCAAAATGTGTTACAATCATTAGCCGTTCGGGCAATGGCCAAAGCCAAATACACCACCGATGCGAAGGGTCATTTTGGATTGGCCTTCGATCATTATACACACTTTACCTCACCTATTCGCAGATATCCCGACATGATGGTGCATCGTTTACTGCAACATTATCTGGATGGTGGAAAATCAGTTAACAAAAAGGAGTTTGAAGAAAAATGTGTGCACTCATCAGAGCGTGAGAAAAGAGCTGCCGATGCCGAACGAGCTTCTATTAAATACAAGCAGGTTGAGTTTATGAGCATGGCAGAAAACAAAGCCTATGATGGCATTATTACGGGTATAACGGACTTTGGTGTATTTGTAGAAATGGTTGAAACAAAATGTGAGGGAATGGTACGCATGGCCGATATGAAAGATGATTTTTATGAATTTGATGAGAAGAACTATCGGGTAATTGGTCGAAGAAGGAAAATGATTTATAGACTTGGAGATAAAGTAAAAGTTCGAATAAAGAAGACCGATATTGGTCGCAGGATGATCGACTTGAACTTTGAATAAATAGCAAGACAATGATTTCTCATTCAGCGCTTCTACGATTAGTAGAACAAGAAATAAAAAATCAAAAATTTGGCGCTCAACCAAAGAGTTTATACGAGCCCATCCGATACATTATGTCGTTGGGAGGTAAAAGGCTTAGGCCACTGCTTGCTTTAATGAGTTACTCACTTTATAAAGCCGATCCGCAAAGGATAGTTAAATATGCTACAGCCGTAGAAGCCTTTCATAATTTTACGCTTTTGCATGACGACATTATGGATAAAGCACCTCTACGAAGGGGGAAACCAACAGTACATAAAAAATGGAATGTAAACACAGCCATCCTTTCAGGTGATGTAATGTTGGTAAAAGTATATGATCAATTTCTGGATCTCTCAGGCCAAACCTTAAAAGAACTATTGCCGATTTTCAATCAATGCGCTGCCGAAGTTTGTGAGGGCCAGCAGTGGGATATGGAATTTGAAACGAAGTCGAAAGTAACCGAGGCCCAGTATATTCAAATGATTAAACTCAAAACAGCTGTGTTGTTGGGCTTTAGTCTGGAGTTGGGCGCGTTGCTAGCCAATGCAAATTTAAGAGAAAGAAAGTCCTTAAAGGAGTTTGGGATTAACATCGGTATAGGCTTTCAATTGAAAGATGATTTGCTCGATGTGTATGGAGATCAAAGCAAATTTGGCAAGCAGGTAGGTGGCGATATTTTAGCCAATAAAAAAACCTATTTGCTGATTAAAGCGAAAGAAAAAGCGAAAGGAAAGGATAAGCAGGAACTGGAACATTGGATAACAGCTAAGAAGTTTAATAAATCGCAAAAAATAAAAGCAGTTACTGCGCTTTACGATAGACTTGCCATCGCGAAGTTGACTGAGAAGAAGATAGCAAAATACTTTACGGCAGGATTTAAAAATCTCGAACAGATAAAAGAGTCACCCCAAAAGCAATTATTAATTCAGTTTACACAGAACCTGATTAGCAGACAGTCGTAATCTATTTGCGCTTATAGTAAAGGAGCTTGCCTTTAAAATCTTTTACAGTTTCACTTAGCGTATAGAATCCGCTACCATCAAGTTTCCAGGCTATTGATTCGCCCTGTGGTTCGCGTGTATAAGTAAGTTGGATAGCTTTTTTTTGCAATAATTCTGGAATTGGCTCATCGCCTGATCTTTTCCAATAATAGATCTGATCGTAATTTTTAATTAAAACTTCTGATCCATCGGCTGAGATATTTGCTGCTACAATCCTGGAGAAAGGAAGGGTAGATTTTAATTCGGCAGTCAGCGTATCTCCGACCAGCCATGGGTATGGAAGTTGATACAGCCGTATTGAATCTTCACGTTTGGAAAAAATAAAAAAATCGTTGGTAATAGGATCCGTCATCACCGCTTCGGTATCACGCACGCCATCACTAAGCTGAAAAGCAAAAGTTTCAAATTCAGTTATAGTGAGTTTATCTCCACTAAGCAACGGCTCAACAAAGCGATAGATAATTTTGTAAGGATAACGAGCGTCATTGTCGCCAATATCACCTACATAGAGATAATTTTTTCCAGGCTCGGGTCCTGCGCCAACGGTAATATCTTCCCAATCGCGATTCTTAATATTTGCCAGTAGGCAAGTCATTACAATTTCTGCATGATCGTTTATCAAGTAAACTTCAGCCGGGTTTCCACTGTCGTTGAGAGTCCAAAAATAATTCGGGTTCGTACGGCTGGCCACCAGACCACTGGCTTCTTTCAGTTTCTTGGAGACCGTTCCTAGCTCTTTACCATCCGAAAATAAATTACTCTCGGGTTTTTCTTGACAGCCCAAACATAGTAATAGACTTACCAGCCAGTATTTCATATCCAAAATCAAAGTATTATTAATTACTGAACGGGTAACCCCGCTGCTTTCCAGGCTTTCATTCCGCCATCCATTTCATAGACTGGATCATACCCTTTTTCACGCAAGATTTTTGCAGCCTTTGCACTGCGGATGCCTGAGCCACAATAAACGAAGATTGGTTTTTGTTCAAGATTGGTAAGTTTGGTTGCAAACGCGTCATCATAAACAATATTCAATGCGCCTGCTAGGGCACCTGTATTCACCTCTTCTACGGTGCGTACATCAAGTAGTATAGCCCCCGGGGTAGCTTGATAGGTAGAATTAAAGGTTTCAGGAGTTAATAGTAAATCCGTTTTCTTTTCGCTGCAGGCAAAAAGCAGTAAGAATAATAACCACTTTTTCATAATTAATAAGGTTAAGATGCAAGGTACAATTTTTTGTGGAAGGTAGTTTTGATTTTGAGAGAGGCTCCAGACACCATTGGGGTGTTAAATAAAAGCTACACCCCAAAACCTTCGAATCAATGTTGTACTTTTGTTACAATGAATGTTGTACAAGCTTTTATTTTAGACCAAAGACCAGCCCAAAAGCAGATCATGACGGTGCTGCGGACCTGGGTTTTGGATTTAGGCTCCCATACTACCGAGAAGATCAGCTATAAAGTTCCGTTCTTCTATTTTTATGGGCCCTTATGCTATGTTAGTCCTACCGTAGATGGAGTTGATCTGTGTTTTACACAAGGCGCCAGCTTAAGCAAAACGCATAAACAGTTAAAAAGCAAAGGAAGAAAGACGGTAGCTTCTATGCGAATTCATAGCCTGGCAGAATTGGAAGAGCACGAGGATGAAATAAGACGAATCCTTAACGAAGCGGCAATCCTAAATCAATATCTTTTTAATCAAAAGAAAAAAAAGAAGTGAGCCACGAAGAAGATTTGATTGAAGATGAAGAGGAAAACCTTTTCGAGCATCATCGCATTACAGCCGATGCTAAACAAGGCCAGATTAGAATTGATAAATTCCTAATGGCTCGACTGCCTAATGTTACACGAACTAAAATTCAGGATGGTATTCACGATGGCTTTGTAAAAATAAATGGGGAGATCGTTAAGCCCAGCTACAAAGTTCGGCCACATGATGTTATTACGGTAGCTTTTCCCGAGCCTCCAAGAGATACGGATGTTGTTCCGGAAAACATTCCACTCAATATTGTTTTTGAAGATGAATTTTTATTGGTCGTGAATAAGCTACCGGGTATGGTTGTTCATCCGGCTTATCAGAACTGGAGCGGCACATTAGTAAATGCACTTACCTATCATTTTCAAAACTTACCTGAGATGGTTGGCAATGATGGTCGGCCCGGATTGGTACATCGCATTGATAAAGACACTAGTGGATTGTTGGTGATTGCTAAAACAGAAAAAGCGATGACCTCACTGGCTAAACAATTTTTTGATCATTCTATTGAGCGAACGTATCAAGCCATTGTGTGGGGTGTACCCAAACTTGCTGAGGGAACAATTAACGTAAATGTGGGGCGGAGTTTAAAAGATCGCAGAATTACTACCGCCTTCCCGGAAGGAGATTTTGGAAGGACCGCCATCACGCATTACAAAGTGCTACAGGACTACCGCTATGTTTCTCTTATCGAATGTAAACTGGAAACGGGGCGCACCCATCAGATTCGGGCACACATGAAATTTATAGGCCATCCCATTTTTAATGATGCTACGTATGGAGGCAACGATCCTTTGAAAGGAACCGTGTTCTCCAAGTATAAACAGTTTGTTGATAATTGCTTTAAGATTATCCCGCGCCAGGC
>JAGPBO010000188.1 GCA_018063305.1 Cyclobacteriaceae bacterium | reverse complement strand
AATTACCTATGCGGCTTATAGGGCCGACTCTATCGATCGCATTCGCCAATTAAAATTTACAGCAGAATCAGAGCAGAAGATGATGATTAGCTTAAATGGCTTATCTAAAATTCTGGATAACCTGGTTATCCGTGCTCCAATCGATGGGCAACTTTCTACCCCGCACTGGGAGGTAGGACAAGCCGTAAGTCAGGGCCAACGATTAGGCCAGGTTGATATTGTTGGAGCTTACAAAGTACGGGTACCCATAGATGAATTGTATTATCCAAAAATTTCTGTGGGCTTGCCTTCCACGACTACTTATGCCGGCAAAGACTTTAAATTGGTAATCACGTATATCTACCCTACTATTCAAAACGGCAGGTTTGAAGTGGATATGGATTTTGTTGGTGAAACGCCCAATGATATACGAAGAGGGCAATCGTTGCGTTTGCGCATTGAACTAGGCCAGGCATCGGAAGAGTTGCTGTTACCGGTAGGTGGATTTTACAAGGATACGGGTGGTAATTGGGTGTTCGTGCTTGATAGCGATAATAGGGCCGTACGCAGAAATATTAAGCTTGGCCGTAAGAATACCGAGAATTTCGAAGTGTTGGAAGGGCTTCAACCGGGCGATCGGGTTATTACGTCATCGTACGAGAATTTTGGAAACAACGAGGTTTTAATTCTGAATTGATGCAACTATTTAAAGAAACAGGCGTCTAATAGAAATAAAATCTGGACGTAACCTTTGCGAAAAAATAAAGTACTCAATAAAACTATAATCAATTACACTACATCTAACTCTAAACTGAACAGGTTATGATCAAACTAAAGAACTTAGAAAAGGTTTATACAACGGAAGAAGTGGAAACTACTGCACTAAACAGCATCAATCTTGAAATCAAGGATGGTGAGTTTGTTGCCATTATGGGTCCATCGGGTTGTGGTAAATCTACCTTGCTTAATATTTTAGGCTTACTCGATAACCCTTCGGGTGGCGAGTACCATTTTGGCGACCATGAGGTTGCGAAATATTCTGAGCGGCAGCGTGCACAGCTGCGCAAAGGTTCAATCGGATTTGTATTCCAAAGTTTCAATCTGATTGATGAATTGACCGTTTTCGAAAACGTTGAACTGCCTTTGTTGTACTTAAAAGTACCTTCTGATGAACGCAAAAGGAGAGTTGAAGAAGTGCTTGAGCGCATGAATATCATGCACAGAAGAAATCACTTCCCACAACAACTATCGGGTGGACAGCAACAGCGCGTTGCGATTTCAAGAGCCATTGTTGCCAAGCCAAAAGTGATTCTTGCCGATGAACCTACAGGTAACCTGGATTCTGCCAATGGGGAAGAAGTAATGAAGTTGCTTTCTCAATTGAATGAAGAAGGAACAACCATTGTAATGGTTACGCACTCACCGTATGATGCAAATTATGCACACCGAATTATCAATCTATTTGATGGTAAAGTGGTGACTGAGAATATCAAAGAACAATTTCATGTATGACCTCACCCATCCCTCTCCGGAGGGAGAGGGCAATGGCTTCAGGGACTTGCTTCCCTGATTCGTTCTTTATAGTTTAGGTTTAGGTTAAGCAGGGCTCATTCTTCATCAGAATGAGCCCTACTTTTTTTATAGAGTGATCTAAGAATGAACACGCTAATGTGCACCTACGAACAGTGAATGGACTGATCTACTAAGTATTTGTGAGATTTATTCCAATTTCGATGAATTTTAGATTAGGTAGTCATTGGCATATATGTTGGAACGAAGATGCAACCCATGCACCGGCCAACTGTCATTAGTCATAAATATAGATACCCCTCATGATTAAAAATTATCTACTCATAACTCTTCGCAGTCTTACCAAAAACAAGTTTTTTATATTTATAAATGTATTTGGCATGGGTATAGCCATTGCGTGCTGTATCGTTGCGTATTTTAATTATGATTTTAATAGAAGCTTTGACTCGTATCATATCAACGCACCTTCGGTGTATCGGGTAAATTCCGTTCGCGAGTTTCAAAACGAGCTTACCTCATATGGTTACGTGCCCATGGGGTTGGGAAACGCAATCAGGCAAAATAATTCACATATTGATAAAGTGATTCGCTACTCACCGAGTGGTGGTAACTTTCGAATTAGGGAAGAGCTCTTTGATAATAACCTTACTTTTGTCGACCCCGAATTTTTTGAGGTTTTCACGTTTGGATTTATTGAGGGTACGGCTGAGTTGAAAAACAAAAATCAAATTATAATCAGCAATAGGCTTGCTGAAAAATACTTTGGTTCGGAAAAGGCTCTTGGAAAACCAATCACGCAACTACTGGATAGTGGTAAGGTAAAGGAATACACAGTTACAGGAGTTTTTAACGAACCACCTTCTAATTCAAGTTTCGATGGGAGTGCTTATGTTTACTTCGATAATCAGTTTAATCTTGGCGAACCCGATTATAATGAGAACGGATGGCGCTCCCGAAGTACATTATTCTTGCAGGTCAAGGATGCTAATCGCATTGCAGACATTGAAAATTCGCTTGCTACCTATACAGAAAATAATAATAAAATCCGGGAAGACTTTATTATCCGCAAGTTTGAGCTTGAATCGTTTGTAGGTATGGCTGTGCGCGATAGTTACAATGAAAAACCCGGTACCTGGACACGTGATGCTTCACCCATTGCTGCTGTAATGGGTATTAGCATGATGGGTATTTTTGTTTTATTAATTGCCTGTTTTAATCTTACCAATACAGCGGTAGCCATCTCATCGCGCAGATTAAAGGAAATTGGTATTCGTAAAGTAATGGGCAGCACACGTGCGCATTTGATTTTTCAATTTATTGGAGAAACCGCCTTTATATGTTTATTGGCATTAGTAGTAGGAATACTAATTGCTGATATTTTGCTTATTCCTGCGTTTAATAAAATGTGGCCCGACCTAAAGTTGGTCGCTGATTATTTTGGTAGACCCGATTTTCTAATTTTCATATCAGCAACACTAATTTTCACAAGCCTGTTAGCAGGAAGTTACCCGGCCTTTTACATCAGTCATTTTGAGCCTACTAGTATTTTAAAAGGTAAACTCAAATTCGGAGGCACGAATTATTTTACTCGAATATTACTAACCTTACAATTTGCTATTTCCTTAATGGCTATTGTAAGCAGTTTTGCTTTTATCGAGAATGCAAAGTATCAACGCGAATTTGATTTAGGATTCAATAAATCGGGCCTTGTGTTTACTTATTTAACCAACCAATCTGAGTATGAAACCTACCGGAATGCTTTGATGGAGAATCCGGATATAATTTCTATTGCTGGATCGGAACACCACATCAACTCTAGTTATATCAATGATCCGATTAAGTACGATGAAAAAGAAATTGAAGTTGATATTATGAATGTGGATCATGATTACATTCAGACGGTTGGACTTACTCTTTTGGAAGGAAGGGACTTTAAAAAGGATTCGGAGACAGATAGAAAGGAATCTGTAATTGTTACCGAGGAGTTTGTACGAAAGTTAGGAATGAAAGAAGCTCTTGGAAAGGAAGTGATCTGGATGGACACGGTTAAATATTATATCGTGGGCGTTGTGAGAAATATTTATAATAATGGGTTATGGGATGAAATGAAACCTGTAATGCTTCGATATGGCTCGAAAGATGTCGTTCATCACATACTGGTAAAAGTTCCAGCCGATAAACTGGTTGCAACCAACCAATTTATGGAAGCCAAATGGAAAGAGATTTTTCCAAATAAGACCTATAACGGTCGCTTTATGGATGATGAGTTAGTGGAAGCAAATACAGTGAACAACAACATTGTTACCATGTTTATCTTCTTAGGGATTGTAGCCCTCTTATTATCAGCCACCGGCTTGTTCACTTTGGTGTCTTTAAATATTATTAAAAAGATGAAGGAGATTGGGGTGCGCAAAGTGCTGGGAGCCTCTATGGCAAATATCTCAAGAGTTGTTAATACGGAGTTTGTTATTATTCTTTTGATTGCATCCGTTTTAGGAGGCGCAGCTGGTGCCTGGATGTCGGCCATGTTGATGAGCAGCATTTGGAAGTACTATCAGGAAGCCACGATAGCAACCCTGGTTGTTTCAACCTCAATCTTGTTTTTCACATCCTTTTTGTCAATTGGCTATAAGATCTTTAAAACAGCGACTCTTAATCCGGCTCATGTACTTCGCGATGAATAATATTTGCCTTAGGTTGTAACTAAGCCCTGTACTCGAACGTCTAAGTTTTATCCGCCTAAACCATGATATTTTTACAAGAAGCTAATATGCTTGCGAATTTTACTCTAGGCACAACGTAAAAATTTATATGCTTAAAAACTATTATAAAGTTGCCATCCGCAACATCCTGAAGTACAAGTTGTTTTCAGCTATCAACATTTTAGGTATGACCATCGGGATTACTTCCTGCCTCATGATCATTCTTTATGTAACAGACGAACTCAGTTATGATAATTTTCATCCGGATGCTGATCGTATTTTTCAGGTTGGATTAAATGGCAAAATTGGTGGGCAGGATATTCGGGTTGCCAACACATGCCCACCGATGGCCGCGGCCTTAGTGGCTGATATCCCAGAGGTGGCGGATGCTACGCGTATTGCTCAAATGTTTGGCCAGCCAGTAATAAGAAATGGAGAAAAGATTTTTACCGAAGAAAAGGTATTTGCTGTTGATTCAAACTTTTTTGAATTCTTTGGTTATAAACTTAAAGCGGGTGATGTAAAAACCGTATTGAAAGAACCCAATACGGTAGTGCTTACCGAGATTATGGCACAAAAGTATTTTGGTGATGAAAATCCAATCGGAAAATTATTGGTTATTGGCGATGAGAATAAGACCTATAAGGTTACAGGCTTGGCTGAAAATCCCCCTGGTAATTCTCATTTTATCTATAACATATTAGTTTCTGCTTCGTCTAGCGAAAGGCTAAAGAGCGAGGTCTGGCTTAATAATTTCATGTACACGTATTTAAAAATTCAGCCCAACTCTTCGAGTGATCAAGTACAAGCAAAGTTTATTCCACTGGTCGAGAAATATATCGGCCCGGAGTTAGAGCGATTTATGGGTGCTACACTAAAACAGATGCAAGAGTCGGGCGGATCCTATGGGTATTATACCACCAACATAAAAGATATTCATTTGCATTCCACCTCGCAGGGTGACCTTGAGCCGGGTGGCAATATGATGTATGTGTATTTCTTCGCAGGCATAGGCTTGTTCATTATCGTTATAGCCTGTATCAATTTCATGAATTTGTCTACTGCGCGTTCGGCTGGTCGTGCTAAAGAAGTAGGGCTGCGCAAAGCGCTGGGTTCATTACGGGGTCAAATGGTGGGCCAGTTCATGGCAGAGTCTATACTCTACAGTGCCTTGGCGGTTATGTTGGCCTTGGTGGCCTGTTATTTTTTATTGCCATCCTTTAATACACTTTCGGGAAAGCAATTGGGTATGGAAGTATTTCAGACTCCCTGGTTTATTGTGGGCATTGTAGTGCTTGCGTTTTTTATCGGTATTGTATCCGGAAGTTACCCAGCCTTCTATCTTACTTCGTTTAGCGCTGTGGAAGTATTGAAAGGAAAGGTTCGTGCCGGGGCTAAGAGTAAGGGCATTCGTAGTTTTTTGGTTGTATTTCAATTTGGTCTCTCTATTTTTCTAATCATTTTTACAGTCGTTGTTTTTCAACAGATTCAATACTTGCAAAAGAAGAATTTAGGGATAGATAAAAATGGGGTATTGATTCTTGATAATGCGGATAGATTGGGAACCAACAAGGAAGCTTTCCGTAATGCCTTGGCACAACAATCTGGAATCACTAAAGTAAGTTATACGAATAACACCTTTCCGGGTGTAAATAATACTACTGTTTTTAAAGCTGCCGGGTCTGAGCAAGATCACATCATGGGAGTTTATTATGCTGATTATGAACATCAAGGCGTATTGAGATTTGAATTAAAAGATGGTCGTTATTTTTCTAAAGAATTTCCATCCGATTCATTGGCCATAGTATTAAACGAAGCTGCGGCAAAGGAATTTGGATTTGAAAACCCGGTTGGTGAAGAAGTGCTTTATAATGATGGTGGGTCCGCTTTTAAAAAATACAAAGTCATAGGTGTGATTAAGAATTTTAATTTTGAATCGTTTAAAGAACAAGTGCGGCCACTCTCTATTTTGCTTACCCAAAATGCGAATAACCTGTTAGTTCGTTACGAAGGGGATCCGGCTACCTTGATCCAGAATGTGGAAAAGCTCTGGAAACAGCATTCCACGAATGAACCTTTTGAATATTCTTTTTTGGATGAAAGTTTTGATCGATTGTTCAGAGCCGAGCAGCGGATGGGAAAACTATTCAGTATATTTTCTGGTCTCGCCATATTTATTGCATGCCTTGGATTGTTTGCGCTGGCCGCTTTTACTGCTGAGCAGCGCACCAAAGAAATTGGGATCCGCAAATCCATGGGCGCTTCTGTATTTAACCTTTCAATTCTGTTGTCTAAAGAATTTACCAAACTCGTGGTCATTGCCTTTATTCCTGCTTCTGTCTTGGCTTGGTATATTTCCGACACATGGTTAAACGGATTTGCTTATCGCGTTGAAATAAATCCTCTTGTTTTTATATTAAGTGGAATGGCAGCTATCCTTATAGCCTGGCTTACCGTTAGTTATCAATCCATTAAGGCAGCTACCGCTAATCCGGTTGAGTCCTTGCGGTATGAATAACGAATTTACATCAATCATTTACGAGTATAAAAGCAACCTGGAGCAGGATTTAGGCGTCTAAATTGGAAAGTAAGTTATGCTGAAAAATTACTATTTGGTTGCCCTGCGTAATATGCGCAAGCACAAGTTATTCTCTGTTATTAACATCGTGGGCCTGGTAATTGGAATGACTTGCTGCCTGCTGATTTTTGTGTATGTGCAGGATGAATTGAGTTATGATCGCTTTCAAAAAGATTATCAGAATATTTATCGGGTAGCGTTGCATGGCCGTATTTCCGGTCAGGAAATTCTAACTTCTAATTCCAGTCTCCCTCTTGCTCAAGCTATGCTTACTGAAATTCCGGGCGTGGAAGAAGTAATTCGCCTTAAGCCCGCCAGTGAGGGAGG